>LIBV01000228.1 GCA_001438335.1 Pelagibacteraceae bacterium BACL5 MAG-120820-bin39 | reverse complement strand
AGCATTCCAGTATAGACAGCTATTTTGCCCCCAGGCATACACCAAGCATTTCTAACTTTTTTATTATCTATTAAAATATATTCCCAAGCAAAATTTGCTGTTGGATCATTAAGTTTAGCTCGGTAAAAATACTCACCAATAGCATTTTCCATTTTACTGCCAATTTCTTTAATTTCTTCCAAGGCTTTTAAATCATCACTCATTTTTTCTTTTTCTTTAACTTTTTCATAAATCTGGGCGGCTTGAGCATTTAAATTTGCTTCTGGTATAATCTTTAATTGTTTTCTATCGGTAATTGGTGCTGAAGAACAAGATGGCAAGATAATGCTACAACAACTGCAGCCCACATAGGATAAAAATTTTCTTCTATTCATTATAATTTAAAAATGATAATATATTGTTTTTGTATGAATCTTAATAACAAAATTCTATTAGTACTTTTTATAATTGCAATTTCTTTCGTAATTTATTCAAGTTTTAATTAATTAGATGGCAAAAAAACGTTCTTTATCACTTACATTAAGAAATTATTTCATCACTGGTGTAGTGGTGCTTATTCCAATCGGTTTTACGCTTTACTTAAGTAAAATTTTAATTGGAATTTCATCAAAAATTATTCCTGAAAATATTAATCCTAACAGTTATCTACCGTTTAAAATTCCAGGTATTGAAATAATTATCTCAATAATTTTAATAACAATTGTTGGTGGTATTTCTTTATCGTTTTTAGGCAAAAGAATATTAAAATTAATTGACGATTTATTTAAAAGAATACCATTCTTAAGAACAGTTTATTCTGCCATAGTCCAAATGACAGCAACTTTCTCCAAAAAAGGGGGAAATAAGAAAAGTGTAGTTTTGGTTGAGTACCCAAGAAAAGGTGTTTGGGCTGTAGGGTTTGCAACTAAAGAAAATAATGGCGAAATGTCTGATAAAGTTAATAAAAAACTTCTAAATGTATTTGTGCCAACTACACCTAATCCTACTAGTGGTTTTCTTTTAATGTTTCCCA
>LIBV01000227.1 GCA_001438335.1 Pelagibacteraceae bacterium BACL5 MAG-120820-bin39 | reverse complement strand
AACATTCCAGTATAGACAGCTATTTTGCCCCCAGGCATACACCAAGCATTTCTAACTTTTTTATTATCTATTAAAATATATTCCCAAGCAAAATTTGCAGTTGGATTATTAAGTTTTGCTCGGTAAAAATACTCACTAATAGCATTTTCCATTTTACTGCCAATTTCTTTAATTTCTTCCAAGGCTTTTAAATCATCACTCATTTTTTCTTTTTCTTTAACTTTTTCATAAATCTGAGCGGCTTGAGCATTTAAATTTGCTTCTGGTATAATCTTTAATTGTTTTCTATCGGTAATTGGTGCTGAAGAACAAGATGGCAAGATAATGCTACAACAACTGCAGCCCACATAGGATAAAAATTTTCTTCTATTCATTATAATTTAAAAATGATAATATATTGTTTTTGTATGAATCTTAATAACAAAATTCTATTAGTACTTTTTATAATTGCAATTTCTTTCGTAATTTATTCAAGTTTTAATTAATTAGATGGCAAAAAAACGTTCTTTATCACTTACATTAAGAAATTATTTCATCACTGGTGTAGTGGTGCTTATTCCAATCGGTTTTACGCTTTACTTAAGTAAAATTTTAATTGGAATTTCATCAAAAATTATTCCTGAAAATATTAATCCTAACAGTTATCTACCGTTTAAAATTCCAGGTATTGAAATAATTATCTCAATAATTTTAATAACAATTGTTGGTGGTATTTCTTTATCGTTTTTAGGCAAAAGAATATTAAAATTAATTGACGATTTATTTAAAAGAATACCATTCTTAAGAACAGTTTATTCTGCCATAGTCCAAATGACAGAAACTTTCTCCAAAAAAGGTGGAAATAAGCAAAGTGTAGTTTTGGTTGAGTACCCAAGAAAAGGTGTTTGGGCTGTAGGGTTTGCAACTAAAGAAAATAATGGCGAAATGTCTGATAAAGTTAATAAAAAACTTCTAAATGTATTTGTGCCAACTACACCCAATCCTACTAGTGGTTTTCTTTTAATGTTTCCCG
>LIBV01000226.1 GCA_001438335.1 Pelagibacteraceae bacterium BACL5 MAG-120820-bin39 | reverse complement strand
CCTCTTCTAATTTTTTTATCCAATAATTATCAAATTTACCTTTAATAAATACAGCGCCGTTTTCATTATATTGCTTAATTTGATTTTTATTTAATATTTGAGTCATGGTAAATTAAATTAATTATGTTAACTTATCATAACATGAGTATTCTTAAAGATAGTTTTGGCAGAACCTTTCCATATATAAGATTATCAATTACTGACGTGTGTAATTTTAAATGTGGTTATTGCCTGCCGAACGGTTATCAAATTGACAAAAGTGATAATAGAACTTTTTTAAAAACAGAGGAAATTGGTAGATTGGCAAAAGCCTTATCTGAATTAGGTGTTTGCAAAATTAGACTTACTGGTGGTGAGCCAACAGTTAGAAAAGATTTTTTTGAAATTTTAAAAACAATTAAAGATAATTCAGGTATAAAAAAAACAGTTATAACTACAAATGGTTACAGACTTAATAAAATTGCTCATCAAATCAAGGAGAGTGGTCTTGATGGAATTAATATTAGTATAGATAGTCTTAACAGAGACAAATTTAAAAACATTACGGATCATGATCGTCTTCCTGAAATTTTAGAAGGTATCAAAATTTTACAAAGTTTAAATTTTAAGAACATCAAAATTAATGCTGTATTACTCAAAGGGGTTAATGATAGTGAAGCAGATTTTGATCAATGGTCAAATTTCATAGAAAAAAATGAGATTGACTTTAGATATATTGAATTGATGCAGACTGGGGATAATTTTGATTATTTTAAAAAATTTCATGTTTCAGCAAAAAAATTTACTGATTATCTAAATAAAAAAAATTGGATTATCCAGACATTAGGTAGAGATGCGGGTCCATCAAAAAATTATTTAAATCCAAAATATAAAGGTAAATTTGGGGTTATCGCTCCTTACTCAAAAGATTTTTGTAAAAGTTGCAACAGACTCAGAATAACGGCCAAAGGTGATTTAAGATTATGTTTGTTTGGTAATACTGGGATTAATATTAGACATTTGATGCAAAAAGA
>LIBV01000225.1 GCA_001438335.1 Pelagibacteraceae bacterium BACL5 MAG-120820-bin39 | reverse complement strand
AAAATATTCAACTGTTTCTTTATTAATTAAGTTTACTGTTTCTTTTGTTGCGGGACAACAAATTGACAAAACATCAGATACTGAAAATAAACTTTTTAAACTATCGTGATAAATAGCTCCTTGCTCCTTATCTTCACTTAACTTTGATCTGTTATGATAATGAATAATCATTCCTAGTGATTTTGCTATTTTAGCAATTTTTTGACCAATTCTTCCCATGCCTAAAATTCCTAGTCTTGAGCCTGTTAATTGCTTTCCAATTAAATAATCTGCAGACCATTTCCAACTACTTTCTCTAGCAGCTTCAATTCCTTCTGAGACCCTTCTGCATGCTCCTAAAATTAATAAAATTCCAATTTCAGCAGTTGCATCCGTTAAAACCTCGGGCGTATTAGTAACAGCCATACCTCTTTTCTTTGCTGCTTCTAAATCAATATTACCAAACCCAACTGCAAAATTAGATATAACTTTCACTGTATCTGGTAATTTATTAATAGTATCAGCATCCATTTTGTCTGTTAGCGATGTTAGAACTGCATCACAGCCTTGGCTCAGTTCTATTAATTTTGATTGTGAATATAGCTCATCATTACTATTAAATTTTGTCTCAAATAATTCAGCTGCTTTTTCTTCTGATGCTTTTAATAATTTTCTAGTAATTAAAATTTTCTTCATAGTTAATTCCCTTGTAGTGCTTTTGGTTTTGGTCCCCCTGTATACCAATCTAATAATTCAACTGTATGCAAAATAGGTGTTTTAGTACCATGAGATATTTGAGTTATGCAACCAATATTTCCAGTTGAAATAAAATCAGGCTTCAAACTTTCTATATTTTTAACTTTCTTTTCTAAAAGCTGTTTTGCAATTTCTGTTTGTAAAATATTATAAGTTCCTGCAGATCCACAACATATATGTCCTTCAGGTATTTCCATTACTTCATTTTCTGTTTTATTTAGTAAATCAATTGGCTGACTATGAACTTTTTGACCATGCTGCATAGAACATGCAGAATGATA
>LIBV01000224.1 GCA_001438335.1 Pelagibacteraceae bacterium BACL5 MAG-120820-bin39 | reverse complement strand
CTTTATTCTCAGGTATAATTGCTAAAAAAACTCCTTCAGCTCCATTTTTAAAAAACACTCTTTTATTAAATAATTTAGTTAATAATGAATTGTCACTCTCTGCTCCACCAGCATAATCCGGCTCATTAACACATGCCTCAAAAATTTTTTTAGCTACCGATCCTAAGTTATCTATTTTTTTATAATCAGTAAATTTTGCAAGCAAATACCCAAACTTATTAATTGGTAACATAGGGTTAGGTAAAGTGCAGCCATCAACACCAATTTGGTTTATTTTAAATTCTGATAAATTTTCAATCAAATTAAAGAGCTCTTTTTGTAAAGGATGTAGTTGTGAATTATAATTATTAATAGGTAGATCTCTCTCAACTGATACAGCTAAATGAGCACAATGCTTGCCTGAACAATTATGAAAAATTTTTCTTTTTTTTTTATATTTATCATAAGCTTTAAATTTATTATGAAGTTGCCAAGGCCAATCTTCTCCACATGCAAGCATGCTCTCGTCTAAGTTTAAATTCTTTAACCAATCTTTAATGAGTTCTTGATGAATATCTTCAGCAAAATGTGATGAGGTTGAGAAGGCTATCTGTTTTTCAGTTAGGTTCACTTTATCAATATATCCATCCTTATATAAGTTTAAAGATTGTATTGGCTTTAATGCAGATCTTGGAAATATTAATTGAGAACTATCACCCCATTCTTTTAAAATTTTACCATCAGCGTCGACTATGGCCCCACATCCAAAGTGTTCACTTTCTATATATCCACTTCTGCTTATGGTAACTAATTTTTTTAGCATCAAATGATTTCAATAATTATATACGATGTAAGAATACTCATAAAAACAATCACTGAAAAATTAATAATTTTCCAGATAAATTGGTTTTTTGCATATTTTGAAAAAAAAACTGACAAATATCCAAGTAAAAAGAAAAATAAAAAAGAGGCTATTGAAGCACCAACTCCAAATATTATTTTTTCATAAAATAGAAAGCTTTTTGAAAAATTTC
>LIBV01000223.1 GCA_001438335.1 Pelagibacteraceae bacterium BACL5 MAG-120820-bin39 | reverse complement strand
AATGCATTTATTACTATGTCTAATGAAAAAATGGCTAAATCTCAGGGAAACATTTTAAAGATAAGGGATTTTCACGATAAAGTTAGTGGCCAAGTTTTACGATTAGCCTTAATGAGTGCACACTATAAGCAGCCCTTAGACTGGAATGATAAATTAATAAGTGAATGTGAGAACACTTTAAACAAATGGTATAATATAGAGTCTGGTACCCATAACTTAGACCATGTATCAGAAGATGTACTAAAACCTCTATTTGATGATCTAAATACACCTGGCTATATTGCTAATCTTCATAAACTATATGATGAAGCTACTAGAGGTGGAGATAATGATAAAAATTTATTTATCTCTGCTTGTAAATTTGTAGGTCTTTTAAATGAAACTAAAGAGCAATGGCTTAATTTTAAGAAATCTAAAATATCTATTAATGAAAAAGAAATAGAGCTTAAAATAAATGAAAGAAATCAAGCTAGATTAAACAAAGATTATAAAGAGGCAGATAGAATTAGAGATGAGTTATTAGATAAAGGTATTTTAATAGAAGATAAAGATGGTAGAACACTTTGGAAATTAAAATGAGCAAGGATAGACTATATATATTCGATACAACTTTGAGGGATGGTGCACAAACTCAGGGAGTAGATTTTTCAGTTGAGGATAAAGAGAAAATTGCGCAATCATTAGATAACTTAGGAGTTGATTATATCGAAGGAGGTTGGCCTGGTGCTAATCCTACTGATACAGAATTTTTTCAAAAAAAACATAATTTTAAAAATGCCAAATTAACTTGTTTTGGGATGACTAAAAGAGCTGGTCGAAGTGCAGAGAATGATCCTGGTTTATCAGCATTGTTAAACTCAAATACCCCCGCAGTATGTTTGGTGGGTAAGTCTTGGGATTTTCATGTTGATATAGCTTTAGAGATTTCAAACGAAGAAAATTTAGAAAATATTAGAGAAAGTGCAAAACATTTTGTTAATGCAAATAAAGAATTTATGTTTGATGCTGAGCACTTTTTTGATGGCTATAAGTCAAATCCAGATTATG
>LIBV01000222.1 GCA_001438335.1 Pelagibacteraceae bacterium BACL5 MAG-120820-bin39 | reverse complement strand
ATGGAATTAATCCAAATGGGTAAACAAGATGTGGTTTTTGCTGGTGGTAGTGAAGAATTACATTGGGCTATGACAGCCATGTTTGATGCAATGACTGCTTTATCTTCAAAATATAATGATACTCCAGAAACAGCATCACGAGCTTACGATAAAACTAGAGATGGATTTGTAATTGCTGGTGGGGGTGGAACATTAGTTTTAGAGGAATATGAACACGCAAAGGCTAGAGGTGCTAAAATATACGCGGAATTAACTGGTTATGGAGCAACTTCAGATGGCTACGATATGGTGGCACCATCAGGAGAAGGTGCCGTAAGATGTATGAAAATGGCTATTGCTTCAGCAAAAAATAAAATTGATTATATTAATACTCATGGAACATCAACTCCAGTTGGAGATATCACTGAATTAAAAGCTGTTGGTGAAACATTTGGAGCAGAAATACCAAAAATTAGTTCCACAAAATCTTTATCAGGTCATCCTTTAGGAGCAGCATCAGTCCATGAAGCTATTTATAGTTTAATTATGATGAAAAATAATTTTATTACAGGTTCAGCAAACATTACTGATATGGACGAAGAAGCAAAAAAATTTCCAATCGTCACAAAAACAGAAACTGGGGTTACATTAAACACGGTTATGTCAAATAGTTTTGGTTTTGGTGGAACAAATGCAGCCTTAATTTTTGAAAAGATATAATTATGGATTTAATGAAAGGTAAAAAAGGATTAATCATGGGCGTTGCTAACGAACGTTCGATAGCCTGGGGTATATCACAAAAACTTGCTGAAGCTGGTGCTGAACTAGCTTTCACTTACCTCGGTGATGCTTTAAAAAAAAGAGTTATTCCACTAGCAGAGAAATTAAATTCTAAGGTTACATTTAGTTGTGATGTAGAAAAAAAAGAAGAAGTTATAAAATTATTTGAAGATATTAAGTCTCAATGGGGAGAAATTGACTTTGTAGTTCATGCAGTTGCTTTTTCAGATAAATCAGAATTATCTGGAGAATACTTAAATACCACAAGGGAAAATTTTTTAAGAAGCATGTTA
>LIBV01000221.1 GCA_001438335.1 Pelagibacteraceae bacterium BACL5 MAG-120820-bin39 | reverse complement strand
CTGCTGTTATTATTTGCTTGGGAGGTGCGGCTTTAAGTAAAAATAAAATTGGACTTAGAAATATACCTCCGCCAATTCCAACTATTCCAGAAATTAAACCAAGAATTGAACCAATTATTAAGGACAAGTATAGCGGTAGAAAGCTATATTTAACATTATTGTCTTTAAAAGTTTTATTCTGAAAGAATAAAGTTATTCCAGCAATTGTGAGCACTAAAAAAAGAAAAATTTCAAACAATTCTTTTTCAATTCTTATAGAGCCCCCAATAAAAGCTAATGGAACTGAACCGATTAAATATGGAGTTAGTAATCTAAAATTAAAGTTTCCAGCCCTTGAGTAATTAACTGAATTTCCTGAAACTACAATGATGTTGCAAATTAATGCTATAACTGGAAAAATATAATATGGAAAATCCCAAATTAAAAGTAGTGCTAGATAAGTTGATCCTCCTCCAAAGCCAACACTAGAATATAAAATTGCTGTTATAAAAAATAAAATTGATAGTATGAACATTTAAAAATTATGAAAGTAAATATAGCACTCTTAACTGTAACTGACACTAGAACTTTTGATAATGATAAATCCGGAGCAATTTTAGTTGATAAAATAAAAGAAGCTAATCATAACTTGGCTGATCGTAAAATTTGTAAAGATAATAAAGATGATATTGTAGTCATATTAAAAGAATGGATTAAGCAATCAGATATTGATGTTATAATCACTACAGGTGGAACAGGCCTAACCGGAAGGGATATTACACCAGAAGCATTAGATGAAATTGCAGAAAAACATATCACTGGATTTGGCGAAATTTTTAGATATTTAAGTTTAAAAACTGTAGGTACTTCTGCGATACAATCAAGGGCATGCGCAGTATTAGCTAATGGTAAATATATTTTTGCTTTACCAGGGTCATCGGGAGGTGTTACAGATGCTTGGGATGGAATTCTTAAACATCAACTAGATATTAATCATAAACCCTGTAATTTCGTTGAATTGTTTCCAAGGTTAAAAGAAAAATAATTATTTTTGGTATTTTTCTTTCCATTCAGGATAAG
>LIBV01000220.1 GCA_001438335.1 Pelagibacteraceae bacterium BACL5 MAG-120820-bin39 | reverse complement strand
TGCTCGACTAATATCTATTAGTTTACCAGTAATCATGAAAGTTTTATCTTTCAAAAATCCATCATTTTTAATTGATGCAGCATCTTTAATATTCAATAGTTTTTGTAGGCTTAATAAAACATTTAAATTATCTTTATTTAAAAAAAAATTTTTTAATGAGTTAATTTGTGTTTCTCCTATTCCATCAATATCAAGTAATTCGCTAAAATTTTTATGAATAGATAAATTAATAAAATTTTCACATGTTTTAAAATATTTTGCTATGATTTTTGCATTTTCTAATCCAATATGTCTTATCCCCAAAGCAAATATAAATTTTTCAAAAGAAATATTTTTTTTTTCTTCAATAGAGTATTTCAAATTAGATGCCGATTGCTTACCCCATCCTTCTAAATTTTCTATTTTTTTATAATCTAAATTAAAAATATCTTGTGGTTGTTTTACTAATTCTTTGTTCCAAAAATTTTCAACAATTTTTTTACCTAATCCATCTATATTAAATGCATCTTTTGATACAAAATGTTTAATTTTTTCTATAGCAATTTTTTCACACTCATAACCTTCACTTGTGCATCTTCTAACCGCATCTTCTTTTTTTGAAATGGAATTAAATTCTTTAACAGTTTCTGAACCACAAGATGGACAATGTTTAGGGAAAATAAATTTTTTTATATTTTTATGTCTTTTTGAAAAATCTACTTCAATAATATGCGGAATTACATCTCCTGCTCTTTCAATTAAAACTGTATCTCCAATTCTAATATCTTTTCTGATGATCTCATCCTCATTATGCAATGTTGCATTAGAAACAACTACTCCACCTATATTAATAGGTTCAACTTTTGCTACAGGAGTTAAAGCTCCCGTTCTTCCTATTTGAATTTCAATATCCTTTATTACAGTCGAACCATTAACAGCTGAAAATTTATGAGCTATCGCCCATCTAGGAGAATTAGCAACATTTCCCAGTCTTTTTTGCAAATTAAAGTCATTAACTTTATATACAATTCCATCTATATCAAAATCTAATTCTGCTCTTTTTTTTTCTATCTCATGATAG
>LIBV01000219.1 GCA_001438335.1 Pelagibacteraceae bacterium BACL5 MAG-120820-bin39 | reverse complement strand
TAATTTTAGGGATCATATTTAATCTAAGAAAATTTAGTTTAATTGGAGTAATAGTTTTAATTTTAAGTTCTCTGCCCATAATATCGAATAAATTTATTGCGTATCTAGAAAAAGATTATCAACCTATTGAAATTGCAGAAATTGAAAATGTGGATGCAATTGTTGTCTTAAGTGGCATGATTAGAGTTATAGGAGATGAAGAAAATCTAAAATATGAATTTACTGATTCCGTAGACCGTTTTTTTGCGGGTTTAGATTTATTTAACAATAATAAATCTCCAATTTTGATTTTAACAAGAGGAAAAATGCCTTGGTCAATTGGAATTGCTGAAGGGGAATATTTAAAAGAGTTAGCTATTAAATACGGTGTTTCAGAAGAAAATATTATTCTAACAGATGAAGTTCAAAATACAGATCAAGAAGCAAAAGCAATTAAAGAAATTTTAACTGAAGATGCAAAAATTATTCTTGTAACTTCTGCTTTTCATATGCCTAGAGCAGAAAAAGTTTTTAAAGCAGCAAATATAAATCTAATACCCTATCCAGTAGACTTTCAAAATTCTAAATCAAAAACAACTATGATGGATTTTATACCTTCTGCAGGATCATTATTTGATACTAGTCATTTTGTTAGAGAAATGATTGGACGACTTTATTATAATTTAAAATACTAAAAATTTTATGAATTTAAAAAAAATTAAGCAAAAGATTAATAAATTTGTCAAAGATAGAGACTGGGAACAGTTTCATTCTCCTAAAAACTTAGCGATGGCTTTATCCGTTGAAGCTTCAGAGCTCGTTGAGATTTTTCAATGGTTAAAAGATAGCGATATTAAAAAAGTTGATAAAGAAAAAGTATCTCAAGAACTAGCCGATATTTTTTTCTATTTATTGAGAATTGCAGAAAAAATGAACATTGATATTGAAAAAAGCTTTCATAAAAAAATGTTAATCAATATCAAAAAATATCCAGTTAAACTTGCTAAAGGTAACCCCAAGAAAAGATACTTGAAAGACACCAGATAATCATTGTGAACCTTATTGAATTTGATATCTTTATTTT
>LIBV01000218.1 GCA_001438335.1 Pelagibacteraceae bacterium BACL5 MAG-120820-bin39 | reverse complement strand
TAAAATATCACTAACAATGGCTATGGCTGCTATAGGATTATCTACAAATTTGAGAGATATAAGAAAAATGGGATATAAGCCTTTTTTAGTAGGATTTATTGGAATGAGTACAGTTGGAATTGTAAGTATTTTAATAATTAGCTTATATTTTAATTATATTATTTAAGCTGGTTTATTAAAATGTTTTTTTCTAAGATCTGAAAAGAATCTTCTTATAAAGGCTGCCGCTATACCTAGACCAACTGCAAAAAATATTGAAAATAAACTATAGATCACAGGCATATCTTTAGAAAACTTTTGGATAAGTGCAGATAATGAATTTAAATCTTTATCTTCAACTTTAGGTATATCTTTTACAATATATTCAGCAAAAAAAGCATCGTAAGCAATAGCAATACCAACTGCTAATAATAATATAGCGAGTAAAGTTTTTAATCCAGCGCTATCAATTTTTTCTCCTAATTTTTGACCAACTTGGACACCTATAATTGATCCTGTGACAAGCATAAAAACTAAAATTAAATCTATAGAACCATAATTAAATGCATGCAAAAATGTTACGATAACGCTAACAAAAATTGTTACAAATAAAGATGTGCCAGGAATAAGTCTGGTAGGCATTCCAATAATATAAATCATTGCTGGAACTAATATGAATGCTCCACCAATGCCCATGATTGCTGCGATAAATCCAACCATTAAACCAATTATAATTGGTGTAAATGCACTTTCATATAATTTTGATTTTTGAAATCTCATTCTAAAAGGAAGACCATGAATCCAATAATGAACATGAAGCTTCTTCTTAACTTGAATTTTTTTTCTGGCTTTATCAATTTCACCAAGTCCTTGAACCAACATCAAAGATCCAATAATTGCCAATATATACATGTAAGCAAGTGCTATAAGCGTATCAATTTTTCCAATGCCTTTAAAATAACTAAAAGTATAAATTCCAAGTAAAGTTCCGATTGAGCCACCAATAACAATCATGAAACCCATTTTATAATCTAAGGTATTTTTTAAATAATGGGTTGTTGAACCTGAGACTGATGTAGCTAAAATATTATTTGCTTCATTGG
>LIBV01000217.1 GCA_001438335.1 Pelagibacteraceae bacterium BACL5 MAG-120820-bin39 | reverse complement strand
AAAAATATCACTTACTATGGCAATGGCTGCTATAGGATTATCTACAAATTTGAGAGATATAAGAAAAATGGGATATAAGCCTTTTTTAGTAGGATTTATTGGAATGAGTACAGTTGGAATTGTAAGTATTTTATTAATTAGCTTATATTTTAATTATATTATTTAAGCTGGTTTATTAAAATGTTTTTTTCTAAGATCTGAAAAGAATCTTCTTATAAAGGCTGCCGCTATACCTAGACCAACTGCAAAAAATATTGAAAATAAACTATAGATCACAGGCATATCTTTAGAAAACTTTTGGATAAGTGCAGATAATGAATTTAAATCTTTATCTTCAACTTTAGGTATATCTTTTACAATATATTCAGCAAAAAAAGCATCGTAAGCAATAGCAATACCAACTGCTAATAATAATATAGCGAGTAAAGTTTTTAATCCAGCGCTATCAATTTTTTCTCCTAATTTTTGACCAACTTGTACACCTATAATTGATCCTGTGACAAGCATAAAAACTAAAATTAAATCTATAGAACCATAATTAAATGCATGCAAAAATGTTACGATAACGCTAACAAAAATTGTTACAAATAAAGATGTGCCAGGAATAAGTCTGGTAGGCATTCCAATAATATAAATCATTGCTGGAACTAATATGAATGCTCCACCAATGCCCATGATTGCTGCGATAAATCCAACCATTAAACCAATTATAATTGGTGTAAAGGCACTTTCATATAATTTTGATTTTTGAAATCTCATTCTAAAAGGAAGACCATGAATCCAATAATGAACATGAAGCTTCTTCTTAACTTGAATTTTTTTTCTGGCTTTATCAATTTCACCAAGTCCTTGAACCAACATCAAAGATCCAATAATTGCCAATATATACATGTAAGCAAGTGCTATAAGCGTATCAATTTTTCCAATGCCTTTAAAATAACTAAAAGTATAAATTCCAAGTAAAGTTCCGATTGAGCCACCAATAACAATCATGAAACCCATTTTATAATCTAAGGTATTTTTTAAATAATGGGTTGTTGAACCTGAGACTGATGTAGCTAAAATATTATTTGCTTCATTAG
>LIBV01000216.1 GCA_001438335.1 Pelagibacteraceae bacterium BACL5 MAG-120820-bin39 | reverse complement strand
TATAGATTACTTAGACAAAAAGTTGCAGAGCAAAAAATTGGATTTTATAGTGCTGAAGAATACAATTTAGATAAATTAATACACTCTAATCAATATACCAATATGCTTGAATTAAGCCGATCTTGTATTTCAGAGAGATTTAGAAATAAAAATGTATTGCAATTAATGTGGAGAGAAATTTACAATTATATTAATACAAATAAAATAGACGCAATGTTTGGCACAGCAAGTTTTTTAGAAACAGACATAAATAAAATTAATGAACAATTATTATTTCTTCAACAAAACTATAAAATGCCTGAAAATATTGAAGTAAAAGCTCTTAAAAATTTTAGGGCAAAAATTGATTATTCAAAAGATGTAAAGTTAAGTTTTAAACTAATTAAATCTTTACCAACACTAATTAAAGGATATATAAAACTGAATGCTTACATCGGCGATGGTGCTGTTGTAGATCATAAATTTAAAACAACTGATGTTTTTGTTTTTTTACCTGTAAATAGAATTAACAAAGAATATGTAAGCAAAATTATCTGATCCATGTTCAGATATCTTGTTAATAAGTTTATCAAACTAGATTACGTTAAAGATTTGTATAAAGAAAAATATGATGAGTTAAAGCAAACTCATAATTTTTGGGCCAAAGTTCTTGAATACTTAAAGATTACCTACTCTGTAAATTCTTTAGAAAACATTCCAGACAAAGGACCGGTCATAATTGTTTCAAATCACCCTTTTGGTTTGCTTGATGGACTTATAATAAGTTCGATAGTCTCAAACATCAGAAATGATTATAGAATTTTAATTAACCAAGAAATCACTCAAATTGATTTGATTAAAAAGTATCTTTTGCCAATAAAATTTTCTGAGATAACTGAAGATATTAAAAATAATATAAAAAGTAAAAAAAATGCAATCAAATTTGTTAATGATGGTGGCTTGTTAATATTATTTCCCTCAGGTGAAGTAGCAACTTCAAAATTTGTTTTTGATGAACCCAAAGAAAGAAATTGGAAACCATTAGTTGGCTCAATAATTAAAAAAACAGAATGTAAAATTATACCTGTTTACTTTAAGGGTAAAAATTCT
>LIBV01000215.1 GCA_001438335.1 Pelagibacteraceae bacterium BACL5 MAG-120820-bin39 | reverse complement strand
TTTTACTAACTTCCTCAGTATTTACAGGTAGCACTACGGCTAGTGGAGTTTGCGTATAAGCGGCTAAAGCATCAGTTTCATATGGTTTAATCTCATCAGCATGACTTAAAACATTTTCTGGGTTTATTAAATTTGATAAATTTTTTACAATTGCTTCTTTGTTGTTTAGGATTGATCTATCTATTTTTGGAAGTGCTAATTCTGTCATTATACTAACCTAACATCTTTTTTATGTTTTCTAAAGCTTGTGAAATATTATCTCTAGAAGCTGCAAAGCTAAATCTTACATAATTTTTAGAAGTTTTACCAAATGCAGAACCTGGAACTATTGCTACTCCTGCCTCATGCATTGCTCTCTTGCAAAATTCTGAACCATCCATTCCAGTTCCAATAACTTTTGGAAAAGCATAAAAAGCTCCTCCTGGTAAGCTACATTCCACACCAGGTAAACTATTTAATCCTTCATGAATTAATTTTCTTCTTTGAGTAAATTTTTCCATCATTTCGTGAATTGAGTCATCCGAGCCATCTAAAGCCGCAATCCCTGCAAATTGTGCAGCAGCATTAACACAAGAAACACTATTAATTAATAACTTATTAACATGTCCAATAAGTTCTTCGGGCCAGAAACTCCAGCCTAATCTCCAACCAGTCATTGAATAAGCCTTGCTCCATCCCTCTAGAACTATCAGTCTGTCTCTTAGTTCGGGGTAGTTGAAAAAAGTTGGCATTTCTTTTCCATCAAAAATTTGTCTACTATAAATCTCATCACTTAAAATTGTTACATGAGGGAATTTTTTTAAACCTTCTGCTAGTTTATCTATCTCAGTTTTTTCAACAAAACTTCCAGTTGGGTTATTGGGATTGATTAATATTAGCAATCTAGTTTTATCAGTAATTAAAGATAAAATTTTATCTGCACTAAATTTCAAATCCTTATCTTCTGTTAAATCATATGGTACTGCGGTTGAACCCGTATAATTAATCATAGATTCATAAATTGGAAATGCTGGAGTTGGATGAATAATTTCTACACCAGGTTCACCAAAACATTGAATTGCATAATGCATCGTTGGTTTTCCACCTGGCATGATTATTA
>LIBV01000214.1 GCA_001438335.1 Pelagibacteraceae bacterium BACL5 MAG-120820-bin39 | reverse complement strand
CCTGATGATTGAGATGTATTTTTTGTGCTGATTAAAGTTGGTGCCATTAAACTTTTTTCTACATTTAATGAGCTACAGTTATGGCAATTTAAAAATTTTTTTTTCTTTAGCTTTTCATACTCCTGTGATGAAGCAAACCAGCTATCAAAAGTTATCTCACAATCTTTGCAAACTAATTTATACTTTATCATATTTTATAAATAATAATAATTTGTATAATTTCAATGCTCTTAACTTCTGTAATCACCATTAATTTCAATGTATTTTTTTGTTAAATCCATTGTATATGCTGTAAATTCTTTCGTTCCAGTTCCAATATTAATATTTAATTCTATAGAGTCACTTTTCATATAATTTGAGGCATCACTTTCGGAGTATTTTGAATTTAATTTTCCATTTTGAACTATTTTTACATTTCCAATTTCTATACCAAGTTTATTTAAGTTAAGTTTAGGTCCACTTTTACCTATAGCCATTGCAATTCTTCCCCAATTTGGATCTTGTCCTGCAATTGCAGTTTTTACTAAAGGAGAGTTTGCGATTGAAAAAGCAAGTTTTTTTGCATCTTTCTCTGTGCTACAATTTTTTACTCTTATAGTTATAAATTTTGAAGCACCTTCTCCATCAGCAACAACTCTTTTAGCTAAATTTAATAAAACTTTATTTAAAGCCAAATCAAAACTTTTAATATTTTTATCATTAATACTTTTTATTGTAGAGTTTTTTACAGCACCTGTTGAAAAAATTGACACCATATCATTTGTGCTAGTATCCCCATCACAACTAATCGCATTAAAGGTATTTGAGATGTTTTTTTTTAATAGATTTTTTAAAACATCGTTCGAAAGATTTGCGTCAGTAAATACATAGCCCAAAGTAGTTGCCATGTTTGGGTGTATCATACCTGAACCTTTGGCTATTCCATAGATTTTAACATTTTTATTTCCAATTTTACATTCTTCCATTGCTAATTTTGGCTTTGTATCTGTGGTCATAATTCCAAGTGCAGCTTTCATCCAAATATATTTGTTTTGGGTATAACTAATTTTTTTAACTAAATTTGGAACTTGATTTAAAATTTTCTCTTCTGGGAATTTTTCACCAATTGTGCCCGTGCAG
>LIBV01000213.1 GCA_001438335.1 Pelagibacteraceae bacterium BACL5 MAG-120820-bin39 | reverse complement strand
TCTGATGATTGAGATGTATTTTTTGTGCTGATTAAGGTTGGTGCCATTAAACTTTTTTCTACATTTAATGAGCTACAGTTATGGCAATTTAAAAATTTTTTCTTCTTTAGCTTTTCATACTCCTGTGATGAAGCAAACCAGCTATCAAAAGTTATCTCACAATCTTTGCAAACTAATTTATACTTTATCATATTTTATAAATAATAATAATTTGTATAATTTCAATGCTCTTAACTTCTGTAATCACCATTAATTTCAATGTATTTTTTTGTTAAATCCATTGTATATGCTGTAAATTCTTTCGTTCCAGTTCCAATATTAATATTTAATTCTATAGAGTCACTTTTCATATAATTTGAGGCATCACTTTCGGAGTATTTTGAATTTAATTTTCCATTTTGAACTATTTTTACATTTCCAATTTCTATACCAAGTTTATTTAAGTTAAGTTTAGGTCCACTTTTACCTATGGCCATTGCAATTCTTCCCCAATTTGGATCTTGTCCTGCAATTGCAGTTTTTACTAAAGGAGAGTTTGCGATTGAAAAAGCAAGTTTTTTTGCATCTTTCTCTGTGCTACAATTTTTTACTCTTATAGTTATAAATTTTGAAGCACCTTCTCCATCAGCAACAACTCTTTTAGCTAAATTTAATAATACTTTATTTAAAGCCAAATCAAAACTTTTAATATTTTTATCATTAATACTTTTTATTGTGGAGTTTTTTACAGCACCTGTTGAAAAAATTGACACCATATCATTTGTGCTAGTATCCCCATCACAACTAATTGCATTAAAGGTATTTGAGATGTTTTTTTTTAATAGATTTTTTAAAACATCGTTCGAAAGATTTGCGTCAGTAAATACATAGCCCAAAGTAGTTGCCATGTTTGGGTGTATCATACCTGAACCTTTGGCTATTCCATAGATTTTAACATTTTTATTTCCAATTTTACATTCTTCCATTGCTAATTTTGGCTTTGTATCTGTGGTCATAATTCCAAGTGCAGCTTTCATCCAAATATATTTATTTTGAGTGTAGCTGATTTTATTAATTAAATTAGAAATTTGATTTATGATTTTCTCTTCTGGGAATTTTTCACCAATTGTGCCCGTGCAG
>LIBV01000212.1 GCA_001438335.1 Pelagibacteraceae bacterium BACL5 MAG-120820-bin39 | reverse complement strand
AAAGATAATTCAAAAGTTGTTTTTGATAATAAGGGAAAAAAATTAGAAGCAAGTATTTTAGATGGCAATTGTAAATTACAATGGAAAGTAGATTGGGCAATGAGATGGTATGCGCTCGATGTTGATTTCGAAATGTATGGTAAAGACCTTATAGAAAGTGCAATTTTATCTACAAAGATAATTAATTTAATTGGAAAAAAAAATCCATCTGGATTTGCTTATGAACTTTTTTTAGATGAAAAAGGTGAGAAGATATCTAAATCAAAAGGAAATGGTATAACCATAGATCAATGGTTAACTTATGCCTCTCCTGAAAGTCTATCACTTTATATGTATCAAAATCCCAAAAGAGCAAAGAAACTTTATAAAGAAATTGTACCAAAAGCAGTAGATGAGTATTTAGACTGTATTGAAAAAGCAAAAAAACAAGATGAGCTTCAACTGCTAATGAATCCGGTTTGGCATGTTCATAATGGAAAAATTCCTAAAGAAGATTCGATTATGACTTTTTCAATGTTATTGAATCTTGTTGAAACTAGTAATGCAGATAGCAAAGACTTGCTATGGAAATTTGTTAAAAAATATAACCCTAATATCTCAGAAAAAAATTCTCCGATATTTGATGCTTTAGTTGGTTATGCTATTAAATATTTTAATGATGTTATTAAATCTCAAAAAAAATATAAAATTCCAAATGATTCAGAAAAAATAGCATTAAATGCATTGGTTAAAACTTTAGAAACATGTAGTGAAAATATGAGTCCTGAAGAAATTCAAACACTAATATACTCAACAGGTAAAGAAAATGGTTATGCTGAAAATTTAAGAGATTGGTTTAAACTAATATATGAAGTTGTCTTTGGAGATGAAAATGGACCAAGAATGGGATTTTTTATCAGCTTCTTTGGACTTAATGAAACAAAGGAATTAATTTTAAGTAAAATTAAATAATGTTTTCAAAACTTAGATCACTAATTTTTAAATTTGATCCTGAAACAGCTCATAATCTTGCAATTAAGTCTCTTAAACTAAATTTAGTAAATAATATTTTTGATGCCAATAAGAATGATCCAATTTTTAAAGCAGAACTTTTTGGTAGCGAAATTGAAAATCCTATTGGGATAGCGG
>LIBV01000211.1 GCA_001438335.1 Pelagibacteraceae bacterium BACL5 MAG-120820-bin39 | reverse complement strand
CATAATATTATTTGTTAATAAATCATTTGATTCATTAATATCGTAAATTAATCTCTCAAAGTTACTGGCAATTTGAATATCCATACTGGGCGAATTAGTTTCTGTAACTTCTTGAGCTTCGTAACTTCCTTTAGAAATTGCTCTGTGTAAAATATCATTTTGATTAGTTGCAACTATCAATTTATTTATGGGTAATCCCATTTTTTTTGCTAAATAGCCTGCATAAACATCTCCAAAATTTCCAGTAGGAACAGAAAAATTAACTTTTTGATTATTGGGATCAATTAAAAAATAAGAATAAAAATAATAAACTGCTTGTGCAATAATTCTTGCCCAGTTAATTGAATTTACACCAGACATTTTTATTGAATTTGAGAAATTTTTATCTGCAAACATCGATTTAACTAGATTTTGACAATCATCAAAATTTCCCTTTATCGCTAAATTAAATACATTTTTATCTTTTACAGTAGTCATTAGTTTTCTTTGGACTGATGAGACTTTATCTAATGGATGAAGTACGAAAATATTTATATTTTTTTTTCCCTTTATAGCTTCGATAGCCGCAGCACCTGTGTCCCCAGAAGTAGCTACTATAATATTTATTTTACTATTTTCATTTTTTAAGTAATATTCATAAAAATTACCCAAAAGCTGCATAGCTACATCTTTAAATGCTAATGTTGGACCATGAAATAACTCAAGTATTTTCTTATTTTCTATTTCAATTAAGTCCACAACATTTTTTTTTCTAAAAACAGAGTACGATTTATCAATTATTTGAGATAAATCATTTTCTGTAATAAAATCTGTAACAAATGGTTGGATAATTTTTTTTGCTAAGTCTTGATAATTCAGCTCTTTTAATGAAGATAGTTCTTTTTCATTAAATCTAAATAATGATTTAGGAACAAACAAACCACCATCATCTGCTAATCCTTTTAAAAAAACTTCTTTAAAACTGTAGTCTTGGTTATTATTTCTAGTGCTAACGTATCTCATCTAATAATTTTTTTTTCTAAAATATAAATATATGAAAAGAATCGAAATCGCTAATGAAAACCAAGTAATTGCATACTTTTTATGATTGTTTGAAATATCAGCCGATATTTTTATTGGCACTGGATTTTTATAATCACCAG
>LIBV01000210.1 GCA_001438335.1 Pelagibacteraceae bacterium BACL5 MAG-120820-bin39 | reverse complement strand
ATATGAAATTCTAAAAAAACCCTCCAGCCCAAATGCAGAGCCTTGAACAACTGCTACCCCTGAATTTTCTAATAAGGATTTCACAAAATCAGAATCATTATTCAATACGTTGCCATTTAGATCTTTTTTGCCAATTAATCCTTTGCAACTTGGAAAAACATAAAATGCCCCATCTGGATTTAAACATTCAATTCCATCAATTTCATTTAATGCTTTAACAACAAAGTCTCTTCTCTCTTGAAAAGATTTTGCTCTTTCTTTTATAAAATCTTGTTTACCATTTAAAGCCTCTACTGCCGCCGCTTGACTTATTGATGATGGATTAGTTGTTGATTGTGATTGAATTTTTGCAATTGCTTTAACAATTTCTTTCGGTCCAGCTGCATAACCTATTCTCCATCCAGTCATAGAGTAAGCTTTGCTAACACCATTCATAGTTAAAACTCTATCTTTTAATTCATTGATTTGAGCTATAGTAAAGAATTTAAAACCTTCATAAATAACATGTTCATAAATATCATCACTTAAAATATAAACATGGGGATGTTTTGTTAAAACTTTTGATAATTCTCTAATATCACTTTCTGAATAACATGCCCCTGTTGGGTTAGATGGAGAATTCAAAATTATCCATTTTGTTTTTGGCGTGATAACTTTTTCTAATTCTGAAGGACTTACTTTAAAGCCTTGTTTTTCATTGCACTCTAAAATAATTGGAGTCCCACCAGCTAACAATACCATATCAGGATAAGATACCCAGTAGGGTGCCGGAACGATTACTTCATCACCTTCATTTAATGTGGCCATCATGGCATTATAAATTACATGCTTACCACCTGCTCCAACGGTAATTTGATCTAAATCATAGTCTAAATTATTCTCCCTTTTAAACTTATCTACAATTGCCTTCTTTAATGCTGGTGTACCATCAACTGCTGTATATTTGGTGTCACCATCTTTAATCGCTTTAATTGCTGCTTCTTTAATATTTTCGGGCGTATCAAAATCAGGCTCTCCAGCACCTAAACCAATAACATCTTTGCCTGCTGCTTTCAATTCTCTAGCTTTTTGGGTAACAGCTATAGTTGGAGAGGGTTTAATTTTTTTTAGGTTATTAGATATAATGCTCATTGAAATAAAATTTTATTAAACTAG
>LIBV01000209.1 GCA_001438335.1 Pelagibacteraceae bacterium BACL5 MAG-120820-bin39 | reverse complement strand
TTCTTTCTGGATCAATATCTTGATTATAAAGTTTTTTAATTTTTCTTGTTACTGATTGTCTGCATTCTAATATTCCGTTAGACAACACATAACCATGATGACCATCATCTAAAGCTTTTTTTGCAGCCTCAACAATATGTTTTGGAGTTTTAAAGTCAGGTTGTCCTAATCCCAGATGGATCATTGGTTTACCTTGTGCTTCTAGTTTTTTTGCTTCAGCTAAAACACTAAAAGCTGACTCTGTTCCCAATCTTTCAAGACTTTTCGCTAATTTCATAATTATCTCCTATAAATAAGTTTTGATCTATTTAATTCGCTTAAATTTTTACAACCCATTAAAACCATATTTCTATTTATTTCATCATGCATGTTTTGAAGTAATTTTTCAACTCCAGCTTGACCACCAGCACTTAATGCAAAAAGAAACATTTTACCAAAACTGCAAGCTTTAGCACCTGCTGCTAGAGCTTTTAAAACATGAGTTCCTCTTCTGACCCCCCCATCTAAAATAATTTCTAATTTATCACCCACTGCGTCGGATATTTCTTTTACCTGATCAAATGGAGATCTGGATCCATCTAATTGTCTACCTCCATGATTAGAAATCATAATTGCGGTACAACCAATATCTATTGCTCTTTTAGCATCTTCTACCGACATCACACCCTTTAAAGCAAAAGGACCATTCCATTTTTTCACACAATATTCAGCATCCTTCCAGTTCATAGCTGGATCATATTGTTCATTGATATATTCAATTACTGATTTTGCAATGTTAGTACCCTTATCTGTCTTAGTTGCAACATTTGCAAGTTGGAATTTTTCGTGTGTAAAATAATTGAAAACCCACTTTGGATGCATTGCAAAACTAAATAAACTTTGTAAAGTTAATTTAGGTGGTGTTGTAAACCCAGTTCGATGGTCTCTTTCTCTATTACCTGCAACAAGAGTATCTACTGTCAAACACATTCCATCATATCCAGCAATTCTACATCTATCAATTAAATCATCGGTGATTGATTGATCTTTGTGAACATATAATTGAAATAATTTTGGACCATTTGAAATTTCTGCTATTTCTTCAATGGTATTATTAGCCATTGTTGACATACTATAAAAAGTTCCAAATTTTTCTGCTGCTCGAGCAGATGCTTTATCACCATCAT
>LIBV01000208.1 GCA_001438335.1 Pelagibacteraceae bacterium BACL5 MAG-120820-bin39 | reverse complement strand
TCAAAAAAATCAAAGTGGTGACTATTGGGATAGTTATCTTAAACTTGACTTTGATTATGATAAAAGAAATCAAAAATTTCAAACTAATTCTGGTTTTCGTAGTTTTTATTCTTTAGATATTCCAATAATAAGTGACACAAATACACTTATAAATTCTTATAATTTTCAAAATTATGTTGAACTTTATGAAAATAATATAACAACTTTTTCATTATATTTGAATTCTGTAAATTCTATTACTGGTAATGATGTTAAACTATCAGAGAGATTATACATCCCATCTTCAAAACTTAGAGGTTTCAAATTTGGAGCTGTTGGACCAAAATCAGGATCAGATTATGTTGGTGGTAACTATGTTGGTGCGATAAATTTAATTACCACATTACCTCAGTTATTAGAAAATTCACAAAATATAGATTTTTCAGTTTTTTTTGATACAGCAAATGTTTGGGGTGTTGATTATGATTCCTCTATTAATGATAGCAATGAATTAAGGTCTTCATTTGGTATTGCTTTAGACTGGCTAACTCCAATTGGTCCTTTAAACTTTTCATTATCTCAGCCAATTACAAAATCATCAACTGATCAAGTTGAGACTTTTAGATTTAATTTAGGAACCACATTTTAATGAAAAAAAATTTTTTGTTATTAGTTATTTTAAATTTTTTTTTAATTAATAATAGTTTTGCAAATAACATAGTTTTTATAGACTTAAATTACATTATTAATAATTCTATTACTGGCAAAAACGTAATTAATAAATTAGAGGATATTAATAATAAAAATTTAAATTTATTAAAAAAAGAACAGTTATTACTTAACAAAGAAAGAGATGATATTGAAAAAACTAAAAATATTTTATCTCAAGAAGATTTGAATAAAAAAATCCTCATTTTAAATCAAAAACTACAAGAATTTAATAATAAACAAGATTTAATGTCAGGTGAGTTTAAAAATTTAAGGCAATTGGAGATGAAAAATCTTTTAGATAAAATAAACCCAATTATTGAGAAGTATATGTTAGATAATAATATTGATTTAATGCTAAAAAAAGAGAATATTTATATAAGCAAAAAAGATTTTGATGTATCAAAAAAACTAATAGAATTAATTAACAAAAATATTTCTAATTGATGATAACTTTAAACAAATCTGAAATTGAATTAT
>LIBV01000207.1 GCA_001438335.1 Pelagibacteraceae bacterium BACL5 MAG-120820-bin39 | reverse complement strand
TATGAATTATGAAAATTTAAAAAAAAAATTAGAAGGTTGTTATGTAACAGTTCCAACACCATTTAAGGATACTGAAGCTTTACCACTCAATTTTGAAGCGTTAAAAGAATATGTAGAATTTTTGTTGGGCAATGGTTTAAATAAAGAAAATTGTACACTACTTTTTGGTGGTGCTGCAGGTGATTTTTCAGCAATGAGTTTTGATGAAAGACAATCTTTAGCTAAAAAGGGTGCAGAAATTGTTGATGGTAGAGTACCGATTGCATTAGGTGGCCAGACAACTAATACCCAAGAACTAGTTAAACTTGTTAAAATTGCAAAAGATTATGGATATGATTTTTTACAAGTATCTTGCCCTTTTTATTTTAAACATACCGAAGAAGATTTTATAGAATATATTAAAACAGCATCAATTGCAGCTGAAGGAGGTCCAGGTATAATTCTATATAATACCTTTTGGACATCAACTAGTGTTTCTAATCAACTTATAGAAAGATTAAAAGATCTTCAAAATATTGTTGGACTCAAATGGGCAACCCCTAGGACTGATGCGATGGAATTTGAAGATGTCACTTCAACTTATTCAGGAAGATTTACTATAATTGATAACAATTTATTTTTTCCTTATTCAGCAATGAGTTCATTGAATGCAAAAGCTTTTGAAGTACATATGTGTAATTTTTGGCCTGAATGGGGAGCAAAATTAATTAAAGAAGTAAAAAATAAAAATTTTGAAGAAATTGCACGTATGATGGTTGAAGAAGCTATGCCTTTTTATAAATTATGGGTAGAAATTGAAACTAATTTTACATCTGGAGATGGATATTTAGATAAATTATGTATGGAGCTTGTAGGACTGCCCTCAAGTAGATGTAGACCTCCAACAAGAGATATGCGAGATCAATATAGAGAAAAAACTCTACAATACATGAAAAAAATTAAAGTTCCTCATTTAAAATCTTAATGAGTAAAATTGAAAATATAAGATCAATTTTGCTTAGTGCGGACTATGGTCATGCAAAACATCCTGAGGTTTTAGAATGTTTTCCAAACGGTCCAAAAAGAACCATTGGTTTGGTAGAGGTGACTTTAGAAAATGGTATAAAAGGTTATGGTGAGGGTTATCTCGGTGTATTTGCCCCAAAAGTTTTTAGATCTATCGTAGAACTCTGTACACCTTATTTAATAGGTAAAGATG
>LIBV01000206.1 GCA_001438335.1 Pelagibacteraceae bacterium BACL5 MAG-120820-bin39 | reverse complement strand
GTACTCTTTTACTTCTTTTCTTTTTCCTGGATGTGTTGGAGCCCCTAAGTAAGCAGGTCCAACTGTTTGCGCATACTTCCATAAAGTACCAGAACCAAAACTTGATTTTTTTGGCTTCCATTTTTTGCGTCTAGCAGCTAATTGAGATCTTGTTAGTCGAACGTTAATTGTCCCTTTTTTAGCATCGATATCAATGATATCTCCATTACGTAACAGGGCTATAGGGCCTCCTAGGGCGGCCTCAGGGCCTACATGACCCACACAGAAGCCTCTTGTGGCACCAGAGAACCTACCGTCAGTAATTAACGCTACTTTCTCCCCTTTCCCTTGACCATAAATAGCACCAGTGGTCGAAAGCATTTCTCTCATACCAGGGCCTCCTACTGGGCCTTCATATCTAATAATAATTACATCGCCGTCTTTATATCTTTTGTTTTGAACAGCAGACATTGCCGCTTCTTCATTATCAAAACATCTAGCTCTACCAGTAAATTGTAATTTTTTAAGACCTGCAATTTTAACTATGCCTCCATCAGGTGCTAAATTACCTTTAAGGCCAACTACACCACCATCTGGGGATAATGGATTATCATATTTTCTTAAAACTTTTTGTTTAGGATTAAATTTAATATTCTTTAAATTTTCTTTCATAGTTTTACCAGTGACCGTCATACAATCACCATGGATAAATCCACCATCATATAAAGTTTTTAAAAGCATAGGAACACCGCCTGCTAACCACATATCTTTTGCAACATATTTTCCGCCTGGTTTTAAATCTGCAAGGTAAGGAGTTTTTTTAAATATTTTTGCAACATCCATAAGATCAAATTTAATTCCAATTTCATTTGCAATAGCAGGCAAATGTAATGCAGCATTTGTTGATCCACCAGTTGCAGCAACTATTGTTGCAGCATTTTCTAAAGCTTTTTTAGTAACAATATCTCTTGGTCGAATATTTTTTGCTAATAAATTCATTACAGTTTTACCACTCTCTTTTGCATACTTATCTCTTTCTTCATAAGGAGCGGGTGTACCTGCTGAATAAGGTAAAGCTAATCCTATCGCTTCAGAAACACATGCCATTGTATTAGCAGTAAATTGACCACCACAGGCTCCAGCACTAGGACATGCTACTAATTCTAATTTTCGAAGTTCTGCAGCAGACATTTGACCAGATGAATGTTTTCCAACTGCTTCAAAG
>LIBV01000205.1 GCA_001438335.1 Pelagibacteraceae bacterium BACL5 MAG-120820-bin39 | reverse complement strand
GCTGATATTTAATGAAAATTAGACCAGTTATTTTATGTGGTGGTGCTGGCACTAGATTATGGCCTAATGCCAAAAATCATCAAGCAAAACAGTTTATTGATTTTGGCAATTGGACTTTACTTGGAAAAACTTTAGAGAGAGTTAAAGCATCAATTTATGACGATCCTATTATCAGTACTAATAAAAAATATCTTAAACAAGTTAAACAACATCTTAAAAAACATAAGATTAAAAATTTTAAGATAGTATTAGAACCTGATAAACGCAATACAGCTCCAGCGATTTTAAGCGTAGCTTTAATAAAGGATATTCCAATCAACCAACCTTTAATGTTTTTTTCAGCAGATCATTTGATAGAAAAGATAAAAATATTTAATAAAGCGATTAAATTAAATCAAAAAAATTTAAACAATATAAATATATTTATATTCGGCATAAAACCAACTGCGCCATCAAGTGAATATGGGTATTTTCTAACTAAAAAAATAAAAGGAAATTTAAACAAAGTTTCAAAATTTATTGAAAAACCAAATTTATTTAAAGCTAAAGAAATTATTAAATTAAAAGGCTATTGGAATTCTGGAATGTTTTATTTAAGAAAAGACTCCATAATTAATAATTTTAAAACCTATCAACCAATTATTTACAAAAACTGTCTAAATGCAGTTAATAAAGCTAAACTTAAAAATAATGTTTATTATTTAGATAAAAATTCATTTATCAAAGCTACAGCAAAATCTTTTGATTATGCAATATTAGAAAAAGTTAAAGAGATTAATGCTATAAAGCTGGATATCCCCTGGTCAGATCTTGGATCCTGGAAAGAAATTTTAAAGATGTATGATAAAAACAAAAATAAATATATTAAGAAAAAAAATATTTATTACCGACCTTGGGGTAAATATACAAATTTATTTGAAGGCAAAGATTTTTTAATTAAAGAATTATATGTAAAACCTAAGGGTATTTTAAGTTTACAAAAACATCATCATAGAGCAGAACATTGGTTGGTGACTAAAGGTAAGCCTTTAATTACTCTAAATAATGATAAGTTTAAAATGAGTCCTAATGAACATATTTTTATACCATTAGAAGCAATTCATAGAATTCAAAATCCTGGAAAAGTGCCTGTTAAAATTATTGAAGCACAAGTTGGATCAATATTAAAAGAAAGTGATATTGTCAGGTTTCAGGATGTGTATGGTCGTACTAAATAATATT
>LIBV01000204.1 GCA_001438335.1 Pelagibacteraceae bacterium BACL5 MAG-120820-bin39 | reverse complement strand
TGAGAGAGTTAGAAAATTTGCTGAAGCACAGCTTAAAAACTATGGTCAAGATTTCGAAGTAGAATTATCAGACGGATTATTTGCAGGTCAAAAATTAATTCCTGTAAATACAGCAGGTTGCTATATCCCAGGAGGAAGATATGCTCATATTGCATCAGCAGTCATGAGTGTTACTACAGCTAAAGTTGCTGGAGTTAAAAATATTATTGCATGTAGCCCTCCTAAAGAAGGGGTGGGTGCACATCCAACAATTGTTTATACAGCAGATTTATGTGGTGCTGATGTTATTTTAAATTTAGGTGGTGTTCCTGCTATTGCAGCCATGACTAATGGATTATTTAATAACCCTCCAGCAGATATTATTGTTGGACCAGGAAATCAATTTGTTGCTGAAGCTAAGAGATTACTATTTGGTAAAGTTGGAATTGATCTTTTTGCTGGCCCTACTGAAATTGGAATTATAGCAGATGCTAAAGCGGATCCTGAGCTTGTTGCGGTAGATTTAGTGGGCCAAGCAGAACATGGGTATAATTCTCCTTGTTGGCTATACACTACAAGTAAAGAATTAGCTGAAAAAGTAATGAAAAGAGTTCCTGAATTAATTGCTGAACTTCCAGAAGTTCCAAGAACTAATGCTGATGCTGCTTGGAGAGATTATGGAGAAGTTATTCTTTGTGATACGGATGAAGAGATGGTCAAAATTAGTGATCAATATGCTCCTGAACATCTAGAAGTTCAAACTGAAAATTTAAAATGGTTCCATGAAAGATTAACAAATTATGGTTCATTGTTTGTTGGTGAAGAAACAACAGTAGCTTATGGAGATAAGTGTTCTGGAACTAATCATATTTTACCAACCAAAGGTGCTGGTAGATATACTGGGGGATTATTTGTTGGAAAATTTATTAAAACCTTAAGTTTCCAAAGAATGACTAAAGAATCTACTGAACTTGTTGGAGCAGCTGCAGCTAGAATATCTAGATATGAAGGTATGGAAGCTCATGCACGAACAGGCGATGTTCGATTAAAGAAATACGGTTATTCTAATTAATATTTAGCCAACCCAAGTAATATTACCTACAGTTTGATCTATAGAATTTGATATAGTACGATTTAGATAAGTTTCTAGTTTTGATTTATCAATTAAATCTAACTCAGAAATCATACCCGCAATTGCAGTTGCTGCAGCTCTCGCACTTCCATCTAAAATTTTTACTACAATAGAAA
>LIBV01000203.1 GCA_001438335.1 Pelagibacteraceae bacterium BACL5 MAG-120820-bin39 | reverse complement strand
ATATTGTTTTCATACCAAATGGTTCGATATTCTTTACCTTCAATTCTCATTTAAATAATGCTCTACCCGCTACAGTTTTAAGTTTATCTAATGTTTTTTGAGTTCTTTTTTCTGGTGCTGTAATGATGGCTACATCTAAACAGTTATTCGTTGGATCATTTGGATCAATATGATTTTCAAAATTTTCAATTAAATTTTTTATCATTACTTTTGCTTTTTCTGCATTACTTAACAAAACTTTTATTACTTGTTGGACATCCACATTTTCATGATCTGGGTGCCAGCAATCAAAATCAGTTACCATAGAAACTGATGCATATCTTATTTCAGCTTCACGAGCTAACTTAGCCTCTGGCATATTAGTCATACCAATTACATCAGCTTTCCACGAACGATATAAATTCGACTCTGCTAATGTAGAAAACTGAGGGCCTTCCATCACCACATAGGTTCCATTTCTTTGATAATCAATATTGCTTTTTTTTATAGCTTCCTCACAAGCATCCATTAATCCATTTGAAGTTGGATGTGCCATAGAAACATGCGCTACAATCTCATCATCAAAAAAAGTTTTGCTTCTAGCAAATGTTCTATCAATAAATTGGTCAACAATTACAAACTTTCCTGGTGCTAAATTTTCTTTTAAAGAACCAACAGCTGAAACAGACACAATATCTGTTACTCCACACTGTTTTAAAGCATCAATATTAGCTTTAAAATTTATATTTGATGGAGAAATAAAATGCCCTCGTCCATGACGTGGTAAAAAATATACCTCTTTATTATTATATTTTGTTTTCAATATTTGATCAGAGGGTTTACCCCACGGTGTATTAATGTCTAAAAGCTCTCGATCTTTAAATTCTTCAACATCATAAAGACCACTTCCTCCAATTATAGCTAATTTATTTATTGTCATGTTTTAAAAATAATTTATTTATAGTTTTATAATTAAGTATTATGAATTTAAAAGACTATATTAGATCCATCCCTGATTATCCAAAAAAAGGTATTTTATTTAGAGATATCACTACTTTAATAAAAGACGAAAAAGCATTTGCAGAAACAATTAATCAAATAGTTGAGAGATCAAAAAAGTTTAATTTTGATAAGGTTGCGGCCATAGAATCTAGAGGCTTTGTTTTTGCTTCAGCTGTTTCTTTTATTCTAAAAAAACCTTTTATAATGCTTAGAAAAAAAAATAAATTACCAGCAGATGTTCATTCTGTTGATTTTGAGC
>LIBV01000202.1 GCA_001438335.1 Pelagibacteraceae bacterium BACL5 MAG-120820-bin39 | reverse complement strand
AATTCTAGACCAACTGCAATAAATCTAAAATGGGCAGTAGACCGTGTCATGAAAAAAATATCAGGAATTAATAGTAATCAAATTTTAGAAGTTACATTAAAAGAAGCTGAAGAAATTTGTAATGAAGATGAAAAATTTTGTGAAAATATAGGTATTAACGGATTAAAGATAATTGAAGAAATTTATAATAAAAAAAAAGATACAGTAAATATTTTAACTCATTGCAATGCAGGGTGGTTAGCAACTATTAATTGGGGAACAGCAACATCTCCAATATATCATGCTCATAAAAAAGGAATTCCAGTTCATGTTTGGGTTGATGAAACTAGACCAAGAAATCAAGGTGCTAATCTTACTTCCTATGAATTAAATGAAGAGGGAGTTGAAAATACAATTATAGCAGATAACACAGGTGGAATTCTAATGCAAAGAGGTGAAGTGGACATGTGTATTGTTGGTACAGATAGAACTTTGGCTAATGGAGATGTTTGTAATAAAATAGGAACTTATCTTAAAGCACTAGCTGCACATGATAACAATATACCTTTTTACGTTGCGCTACCTAGCTCTACAATTGATTGGAATTTAAAAGATTTTAGAAAAATTCCAATTGAAGAGAGAAATTCTGAAGAGCTATCACATATTGAAGGCATAGATAAGGATGGTGAGTTAAAAAAAGTATTGATCTATCCAAGCAAAAGTAAAGCTATGAACTTAGCATTTGATATAACCCCTGCAAAATATGTGACAAAATTAATAACTGAAAAAGGGATCTGTGAAGCATCTGAAGAGGGGTTAAGAAATTTATTTAAATGAAAAATTTAAAAGAAAGAGAAGAGGTGATTAAGTATTCAATTAAACTTAATACTGATAATTTATCCCCACTAAGATCAGGAAATATTTCATTAAGAGGTTATGAAGATGATATTGAGGGTTTTTTCATAACACCATCGGGTAAAAAATATGAAACGTTAAAACCTGAAGACATAGTTTTTTTATCACTGAATGAAGAAAAAGATTTTTTAGCATGGTTTAATTCAGGCAAAAATCCCTCATCAGAATGGCGATTTCATCAAGATATTTACAAGAATCGTTGGGAAGCAAAAGCTATTGTTCATGCTCATTCAACTCATGCGACAGCAGTTTCAACTCATAGAAAATCCATCCCTCCTTTTCATTACATGATAGCGTTAGCAGGTGGTGAAGACATTAAGTGTGCAGAATATGCAACTTTTGGTACTCATGAATTGTC
>LIBV01000201.1 GCA_001438335.1 Pelagibacteraceae bacterium BACL5 MAG-120820-bin39 | reverse complement strand
AATGGAGTGATATTGATAAGTCGTTACCAAATCATGCAATCAAAATACTAATTGCACCACCAACTTCAGGAACAAGAGATGCTTGGGACTCATTAGTAATGGGCAAAGGTTGCACAAAAGCAGCAAAAGCAGCATTCGAAGCGGCTGGACAAAAATCTAAAAAAGCATGTGCTAAAGTTAGAGAAGACGGCGCTGCAATTGAAGCTGGAGAAAACGATACATTAATCGTAAATAAAATCGTAGCTGATCCAGAAATGTTTGGATACTTTGGTTATTCTTATTTGATTGCAAATAAAGATAAAATCAAAGCTGCAAAAGTAGATGGAAAAGCTCCTTCGCTTGCATCAATTCAAGATTATTCATACGGTATTGCAAGACCATTATTCTTCTACGTGAAAAAAGCTCACGTTGGAGTCATACCTGGTATGAAAGAATTTTTAGCTGAATTTACTTCTAAAGGATCTATGGGTCCAAAAGGATATTTAGCTGATATTGGTCTAGTGCCTCTTGATGATAAAACTTATAATAAAGTTAGAACAGCTGGTACGCAATTAACTACTATTTCGTTAAACTAGTTTGTTTTATCAATTGAGGGCCTTTGTAAAAAGGCCCTCAACTAATCAATAAAAAACTACGAGGATATTTTGAACTCCATCTTACTTTTTGTTCTACTATTATTAAGTATCTCCAGTTTTTATTACGGACAATCAAGAATAAAAAAAATTTCTTCGACTTCAGCCATTAAAGCTAAATCTTTACCGCAATTTTATGGTTACTATCAAGCATTGTGGTGTGCGTTACCTGCATTTTTGGTTATAGTATTTTGGAGCATATTAGAACCTCTAGTAGTTAAAAATTTAATTCTTAGTCAAATTCAGTCGGCATCATTACAGGAACTAAGTAAAGACGAGTTAGCATTTCTATATTCACAAATTGTATCTTTAGCTGGCAATAATTTTTCTGGAAATATTACAGAGGCTATAAAACAGGGTGCTCTTTCATATCAAAATTTTTTATCAATTTCTCAATCGTCCAAAATTGTTTTATTTTTATGTGCTATCATAGTTGCAACTTTGTTTGCTTACAGGAAAATTAATAATAACGTGCATGCTCGCGAAGGAGTAGAGAAGATATTTACAGTCATTCTTTTTTTATCATCGGCCGCTGCTATTTTAACGACAGTTGGGATTATATTTTCTTTACTTTTTGAAACTATAAAATTTTTTCAAACAATTAATTTTTTTGATTTTATGT
>LIBV01000200.1 GCA_001438335.1 Pelagibacteraceae bacterium BACL5 MAG-120820-bin39 | reverse complement strand
TAAGTCTTCATAAAAAAAGTTTAAGTTTTTTTTTCTAATAGAAATTAAATTATAAATAAAAAAAATACTAAAAAAAGAAATCAAAATAAGAATTGAAAATAAAATTACTTGAGTGTCATTAACTAAGATGGTGTCTAAATCATTTACTGGTATGAACCCACCAGAAGAAATAATTGACATAGAAAGATTTAAGGAATTGAAAGATCTAATTCCAATTAGATTAAGTATTATAAAAATGAAGAAAGTTAAAATAGTATAGATTAGAAATACTTTAGTTACCTGCTTGAAAACTTCAGAACTATTAAACGATAAAAAATTAGTTAAAGATTTCTTAAAACTTTCATCATAAATATCTATTAGATATACAATTGAAAATAAAAAATACAATCCTCCGATCCACTGCGTTGAAGATCTCCAAATAATTAAACTTTGATCTATATGTTTAATATTTTCAAAAATAGTAAATCCTGTTGAGGTGAAACCTGAAAATGATTCGAATAAAGCATTTAAAAAAGTTAGGTTATAAATACTAAAATATAATGGGAGAGATAAAATTATAGGTAACAAAATGTAGCCTAGAAAAACTGTTAAGATTTTATCAAAAATAGCTACTCGTTTATTTTTTTCGCCAAAATTAATTTTGTAAAAAAAAATTGCTAAAAAAAATGAGATAATAAAACTAAAGTAATAGTTATTTAAACTTAGATATAGATTAAAATAATAAGAATAAATGACATTAAAGATAGAAAGAATAGAAATAAGAAGAAAAAAAAAACTTAAATATTTAACTCTAAGATTAAACATTTTTTATATTGAACTTATCCTAAATAAATTCTCAACTACTGAAATAGAGTCTTTTTTAGCTAAAAATACAACACGATCATCTTTTTGAAACACAAAATTTGATCTAGGAATTATAACTTTATCATTTCTTAAAATAGCACCAATTCTTATTTCATCAGGTAAATTTGTATTTTTTAACTCTTTATTGATTAGTTCTGATGTTTCAATAATTTCTGCCTCGATAACCTCATATTCACCATTTAAAATAGTATATGCGGTCTCAATCGTACCTTTATGGATATGTTTTAGAATATTTGAAACAGTATTCATTCTAGGATCAATTAAATCATCAATTTTTAATGAAGATTGTAGCAATGAATAATTTGGTTTATTTGTTAAAGCCATTGTTCTTTTGTCTTCTAAATTTTTTTCATCCTTTGCAAATTTTTCAACTAAAACACTTACCATTAAA
>LIBV01000199.1 GCA_001438335.1 Pelagibacteraceae bacterium BACL5 MAG-120820-bin39 | reverse complement strand
GTAAGTTTCAGACACTAATTGAGCTATAATTGAAAGTGCTATTTCAGGTGCAGATTTACCACCTAATTTAATACCAATTGGTCCATGAATAGAGCTGATATCACTATCACTAAAACCTGCTGTCTTTAATCTTTCACATCTATTTGCATGAGTTTTTTTACTTCCTAGTGCTCCGATATAATAAAATTTATTTTTTAAAGCATATTGTATAGCTGGATCATCTATTTTGGGATCATGTGTTAATGCAATTAAAGCTGTGTTAGTATTGGTATTTATTTCTTTAAATGCTTCATCAGGCCATTTATTAAAAACTTTGATTTTAGGAAATCTTTGTTCTGATGCAAAATAACCTCTTGGATCAATTATTGAAATTTCAAAATTTAAACTCTTAGCAAAGTCTACTAAGTATTGAGCAATGTGAACTGCTCCAACAATGATAACATTAATAGGTAAAATGTATGTTTCTATAAAAATATTTGTATTTTCTATTACTCCATTTTTTTTTTCATCATAATATTTTTTAATGTCCAATAAATTTTTATTAAAATTTGCAGAAAGTGATTTATCTTTAGTATAAATCTCAGAATTTGCGTTTGAAATATCTGTTAAAATAGCAAATTCTTTTTTTTGTTTTTTTAATTCTATAATTTCTTTAAGCAGAGATTGTTTCATTTGAATTTAATTTAATTTCAATTCTATAACTCTGTTTTATAATATTTTTGAAGATTAATTTGCATTAATTTATTTTTTCTAAATAAACTGCAATTTCACCACCACAAGCTAACCCGATTTCCCAAGCACTCTCATCTGAAACCTTGAATTCTATCTTTTTAAACTCTTTATTATTTTGAATGAGATCCATTGACTCTCTTACAACCGCAGACTCTACGCAGCCCCCTGAAACGGAACCTGAAAAATCTCCTTTTTCATTTATGATCATTCTACTGCCTGTGGGTCTTGGCGATGATCCCCAAGTTTGGATTACAGTTGCTAAAACTACTTTTTGATTAGCATTTACCCAATCGTTGGCCTCTTCTAGAATTTTTTCATCAAATGAGTTTTTCATTTGATAAAATATAAATCTTAACTAACAAGCTTCAACAGCTTTTTTAGTATAAGTATGAATTAGACTAGCTCTATACTCAGCAGATGCATGTATATCAGAGTTCATTTCAGAACTATCTAGCTCAATGCCGTCAATAGCTGCTGACGAAAAATTAGAAGATAGTTTTTTTGATAAATCTTTATCAATATAAACACAAGATTTTGCT
>LIBV01000198.1 GCA_001438335.1 Pelagibacteraceae bacterium BACL5 MAG-120820-bin39 | reverse complement strand
TTCAAAATCTTGCGTTTATATTGATAAAGATTTATCAAAAAAACTATCTTCTAATTTTTCATCGTCAGCTATTGACAGCATTGAGCTAGATAGTTCTGAAATGAACTCTGATATACATGCATCTGCTGAGTATAGAGCTAGTCTAATTCATACTTATACTAAAAAAGCTGTTGAAGCTTGTTAGTTAAGACTTATATTTTATCAAATGAAAAATTCATTTGATGAAAAAATTCTAGAAGAGGCCAACGATTGGGTGAATGCTAATCAAAAAGTAGTTTTAGCAACTGTAATCCAAACTTGGGGATCATCGCCAAGACCCACAGGCAGTAGAATGATCATAAATGAAAAAGGAGATTTTTCAGGTTCCGTTTCAGGGGGCTGCGTAGAGTCTGCGGTTGTAAGAGAGTCAATGGATCTCATTCAAAATAATAAAGAGTTTAAAAAGATAGAATTCAAGGTTTCAGATGAGAGCGCTTGGGAAATCGGGTTAGCTTGTGGTGGTGAAATTGCAGTTTATTTAGAAAAAATAAATTAATGCAAATTAATCTTCAAAAATATTATAAAACAGAGTTATAGAATTGAAATTAAATTAAATTCAAATGAAACAATCTCTGCTTAAAGAAATTATAGAATTAAAAAAACAAAAAAAAGAATTTGCTATTTTAACAGATATTTCTAATGCAACTTCTGAAATTTACTCAAAAGATAAATTACTATCTTCAAATTTTAACAAAAATTTATTAGAAATTAAAAAATATTATGATGAAAAAAAAAATGGAGTTATAGAAAATACAAATATTTTTATAGAAACATATGTATTACCCATTAAGGTAATTATTATTGGAGCAGTTCATATAGCTCAATACTTAGTAGATTTTGCTAAAAGTTTAAATTTTGAAATTTCAATAATTGATCCAAGGGGCTATTTTGCTTCAGAACAAAGATTTCCTAATATTAAAGTTATAAACAAATGGCCTAATGAAGCATTTCAAGAAATAAAAACAAACACAAATACAGCTTTAATTGCACTAACTCATGATCCTAAAATAGATGATCCGGCCATACAATATGCTTTAAAAAATAAATTTTATTACATTGGAGCATTAGGAAGTAAAAAAACTCACGCAAACAGATGTGAAAGACTTAAAGTAGCAGGTTTTACTGATGGTGAAATTAGTTCTATTCATGGACCAATAGGTATTAAATTGGGTGGTAAATCTGCTCCTGAAATAGCTCTTTCTATAATAGCTCAATTAGTTTCTGAGACTTAT
>LIBV01000197.1 GCA_001438335.1 Pelagibacteraceae bacterium BACL5 MAG-120820-bin39 | reverse complement strand
TTAAATGGTGGGCCGTGTTGGTTACGCTCCAACTACCCCTGCAATGTCAATGCAGTACTCTACTATTGAGCTAACGGCCCAGTAGAATTAACTTTCTAAGAAACTTTTTAACTGCTTAGATCTACTAGGATGTTTTAATTTTCTAAGCGCTTTTGCCTCTATTTGTCTTATTCGTTCTCTAGTAACTGAGAACTGTAAACCAACTTCTTCTAAAGTATGGTCTGTATTCATCCCAACACCAAATCTCATTCTTAGAACTCTTTCTTCTCTTGGGGTAAGTGTTGATAATATCTTAGTTGTTGCTTCACCTAAATTGGATTTAATTGCTTGCTCTAATGGTGCTAATGCTTTGGTGTCTTCAATAAAGTCTCCTAAACTGCTATCTTCTTCATCTCCAACTGGTTTTTCTAATGAAACTGGTTCTTTAGAAATTTTAAGTACTTTTCTGACTTTATCTAAAGGCATTCTTAGTTTTTGCGCTAATTCTTCAGGGGTAGCTTCTCTACCAAACTCACTTAAAATTAGTCTTTGGGTTCTTACAATTTTATTAATTGTTTCAATCATATGAACGGGAATTCTGATTGTTCTAGCTTGGTCTGCAATTGATCTTGTAATTGCTTGTCTGATCCACCACGTTGCATAAGTAGAAAATTTATAACCTCTTCTGTACTCAAATTTATCCACTGCTTTCATCAAACCAATATTGCCTTCTTGAATTAAGTCTAAAAACTGAAGTCCTCTATTAGTATATTTTTTAGCAATAGAGATAACTAGTCTTAAGTTAGCTTCAACCATTTCTTTTTTTGCAATTCTAGATTCTTTTTCACCTTTTTGAACTCTACTAACTAATTTTTTAAAATCAGTTACTGACATTCCAAGTTTATGACTAATTTCAATTAATCTTTCTCTAATATTTTTAAATTCATCTTTATTTTTTGTAAAAAATTGCTTCCAAACATTGTTCGTATCTAAGAATTTTTTAAGATTAGGGTTTATTTCATTACCTATATAAAACTTGATAAATTCATTTCTTGGAATTTGATGATCCATTGCTAGTCTTAAAAGATTACCTTCAAGTGATATAATTTTTTTATTTTCTGTATAATGTTTTTGAACTAATTCCTCTAAAACTGAAGGGGATAATTGTAATGATTTGATATTTTCTAAAATATCATTCACAATCTTATCATGACCTTTTTCTTTTGCTGGTGAAAAATTTTGGGAATTTAAAACACAATCTAATTTTTCTTTTTGGTACTTAATAAGTTTATTATATTCTTT
>LIBV01000196.1 GCA_001438335.1 Pelagibacteraceae bacterium BACL5 MAG-120820-bin39 | reverse complement strand
TCAAATATATAATATATTTTGAAAATGATTTACCTGTATATTTAAAAATATCATCTCTGTTTAATGTGAACCAATAATTATCTTCAATGCTATTTTCTGGTTTAAAATAATTTGCTTTATTTTGAAGTTTTAAAATACCAGTAATATTTTCTTGATTAATTTCATTAATTTCAGGTGCATTCTTCATTTCAAAAGGAATCCATCCTCTATTTATTAGATAATTTTCTCCATTAACTAAAATTGGATTTAATACTTCAAAACCTGGTTTGCCTTGTTGATTAAGATTGTATAAGTAGATTTGTTTATTAAAATCAATCTGTCCAGAAGCTTTTATTTTTAAATAATTTTTTTTTTCACCTTGAGTTAAAAATACAGCTTCACTCTTTAAAGAACTATTTATTTGATTAATTAAATCTAATTTCCAATTTAATCTAATAATTTGCCATGAACCTAAAGATAAAAAAATGAAAATAAAAAAGAAAACAAAAACAGAAAATAAAAACTTATGCTTCAAAAGTTATTTCTTAACTTCCCCAAATATAAATTGCTGCAAATAGGAATAACCAAACTACGTCAACGAAATGCCAGTACCATGCAGCTGCTTCAAATCCAAAGTGATGATCTTTAGTAAAATGACCTAATCTTCCTCTCCATAAACAGACTGCAAGAAATATTGTTCCAACTATAACGTGAAAACCATGAAAACCTGTGGCCATATAAAAGACAGCGCCATAAATATGACCAGAATAATCAAATGTTGCATGATGATATTCATAAGCTTGTAGCGCAGTAAAACAAACACCCAATATTACTGTGAGTGTTAGTCCTTGAATAAAGCCTTTTCTATCATCTTCTAATAAAGCATGATGTGCCCAAGTAACTGTAGTACCTGATAGTAGTAATACTAAAGTATTTATTAGAGGAATATCCCATGGATCAAAAGTTTCGATATCTTTAGGTGGCCATACATTTCCAACAAACTCATTTGGAAATAGGCTAATATCAAAGTAAGCCCAAAACCATGCTACAAAAAACATTACTTCTGAAGCAATGAATAAAGTCATTCCATATCGATGGTGAATTTGCACTACAGGTGTATGATGGCCCTGGTGTTCAGCTTCAATAACTACATCTCTAAACCACATGTAAGCTCCATAAATAAGTAGAGCAAGACCTAAATACATGCCCCATGAAACATCACTATGAAAATAATAAACTGTGCCTAGCGCTAAAACCAAACATGAAAAAGATACATATATAGGCCAAGGACTTGGGTCTACT
>LIBV01000195.1 GCA_001438335.1 Pelagibacteraceae bacterium BACL5 MAG-120820-bin39 | reverse complement strand
AAAGCCACAAGTTCATGAAATAGAACTTCCAAGTGGAAAAAGAATTATTCTTTTAGCTGAGGGAAGACTGGTAAATTTAGGATGTGCAACAGGTCATCCAAGTTTTGTAATGAGTGCTTCTTTTACTAATCAAGTTATAGCTCAAATAGAACTTTGGAATAATCATAAAAATTATGAAAATAAAGTCTATGTCCTTCCAAAACATTTGGATGAAAAAGTTGCAACATTGCATCTTAAAAAAGTAGGTGCTAAATTAACTAAATTATCTAAAGAACAAGCAGATTACATTAGTGTTGGTGTAGAAGGTCCATTTAAGCCAGATGCCTATCGCTACTAATAGTGGTAGAATTGATATTTCCACTGAAAGACTTACTAAAGATATAGCTGAAAAAATTTCAGTTCAGTTAAAAAAAAACCAAATCATCTTTTTGTATGGTGAAATAGGAGTTGGAAAAACAACATTCGCTAGATATTTAATCAATAAATTACAAAAAGATAAAAAAATTAATATCACTGAGGTAACCAGTCCCACATTCAATATACTAAACGAATATCAGATAGGGGACTTAACAATTAAACATTATGATCTTTTTAGGATCAAATTGAAAGAAGAGATAATAAATTTAAATATTTTTGAAGATAATTTTAATTCAATTTCACTAATTGAGTGGCCACAAATGATAGACAATAAATCTAATGAATATATAGAATTGTTTTTTAACTATGAAGAAGATTTAAACAAAAGATCATTAGAAATCAAAGGTTTGAATATCAAATGAAATGATTGATTTAAAAAATACAAAAAAGATAAAGGGTGACGCATCATTTAGAACTTTTTTTAGAAAAACTAAAAATAATAAATCTTCTATAATTGTTTTTACTAAAAAAGAAAAAAGAAAAAATTTACTAATTTATGATGGGATAAATAAGATTTTATTAAAAAATAATATAGTTGCACCAAAACTTTTTTTTGAAAAATATTCTAAAGGACTTATAGAAATAGAAGATCTTGGAGAAAAAACTGTTTTTCAAATTTTAAAAAATAAAGAAATTAATCAACAAATTATTTTTAAAAGGACAATTCAACTTTTGAATAATATTCAAAAAATAAAAGATATAAAAGTTAAGACGTTTAAAAATCAAGATTATCATTTAGAAAAATATTCTAAAAAAATTTTATTAAAAGAAGCATCATTATTTTGCAATTGGTATACTCCAAAAGTATTGAATAAAAAAAATTTGTTAATTACAAATTTAAATTTAAAAAAACAAATTAAGCTACTGATAG
>LIBV01000194.1 GCA_001438335.1 Pelagibacteraceae bacterium BACL5 MAG-120820-bin39 | reverse complement strand
TCTTATCTTCAAAATTTTCATCTAGTATATTGATTTCACCGACTTCCTGATTTGAGATATTGATTTCTTGTGTCTCTTCAACAACTGGAATTTCTTCATGAATTTCTGATGATTGTTGTGGAATCTCTTTTTTATAGAACCAATTATGATTACATGAACCACATTGAATAGATCTTCCTTTTTCAGGTATTAATTCTGGATCTACTTCAAATTTTTTATTGCAATTAATGCACTGAATAATCATTGTTTTTATATATCAGATTTTATTAAAATTACCTTTATTTTGACAATCTTTATCCTTTGAAATATTAAATAAGTGCTGTATTAGTACTCCATTCGGAGTGTAGCGCAGCCTGGTAGCGCATCTGGTTTGGGACCAGAGGGTCGCAGGTTCGAATCCTGCCACTCCGACCATCTATTATGAGAAAAGCAAAAATTTATATTCCAAACAAAAATCCTATGCAATCTGGTAATGGTAAAACAGATAAGTGGATTTTAGAATTTGAAACAAAAGATCCAACCAATAATCCTTTAATGGGGTGGGAAAGCTCATCAGACACTTATACTGAGTTAAAATTAGAATTTTCATCAAAAGAATTAGCTATTAATTATGCTAAAAAAAATAAAATAGATTTTGAAGTTGTAGAACCAAAGATAAGAAAAGTTGTTAAAAAATCATACGCTGATAACTTCTTAAAATAATTAATGTTTAGATTTTTTACTCAAAAACACTGGTACCTATGGTCTTGGGCTGGTTCAATTATAATATTATCGTCTCTTTGGATACAGGTTAAAATTGACGTCAAAATCAATGAATGGTTTGGTCAATTCTACGACATGATACAAAAAGCTCTTGGTGCACCAAATGCAATAACAATTGAAGAGTATTGGTCTAGTTTACTTTCATTTATTTCTTTAGCAGCTATGTATGTAGGTGTTGCAGTGGTTCTCGGATATTTTACTTCTCATTATTTGTTTAGATGGAGAAATGCTATGGTTGAATGGTACCATAGTGTCTACGATAAAGCTCGCAAAATAGAAGGTGCCGCACAAAGGGTTCAAGAAGATACAATTAAATTTTCCAGAATAATGGAGACTTTAGGCACAAGTTTAATTGAAGCTTTAATGATATTAATAGAATTCATGCCAATTTTATTTGGTTTAAGTATTGGTATACCAATTTTCTTTTTTGGTGATTGGGAATATGGCTTAATTGTAGGTGCTCTAATCTGGTCTGTTGGTGGAACAATATTTTTAATAATTTTAGGACTAATATTAAGATTAGTGGTGTTGAAT
>LIBV01000193.1 GCA_001438335.1 Pelagibacteraceae bacterium BACL5 MAG-120820-bin39 | reverse complement strand
GTAGCACCGTTATTTAATTCAATTAATTCACTATCATAAAACACATCAACTTTGATGACGGTTTTTTGAAATGCACTACTACCTTTTGAAAAAATATTTTGTATTAATATTAAAACAAAAATAATAGCAATAGTGACCGATGCAATGCCATAAAATTTAAATCTTTTTTCGGCTCTGTGCCTTTGTTTTAATCTTTCAGATTTATTCATATTTTTCTCTATATTTTTTAACTACTCTAAGTGCGATATAATTTAAGATTAATGTTGCAATAAACAAAGTTAATCCAAGCGCAAATGCTGATTGTGTTTTGGGGCTATTAAATTCTTGGTCACCAACTAAAATCATTACAATTTGAGTAGTAATTGTAGTGGTTGAATCTAATGGGTTTATTGTTAAATTTGCAGCAAGGCCAGCTGCCATAACAACTATCATTGTTTCACCAATGGCTCTTGAAACTGCCAAAAGAATAGAGCCAATTATACCAGGAAGAGCCGCTGGGATTACAACTTTTTTAATTGTTTCTGATTGGGTGGCTCCAATTGCATATGAAGCGTCTCTTAATGATTGTGGAACAGAATTTATAACGTCATCAGATAAAGATGAAATATATGGAATAATCATTATACCCATAATTAAACCAGCAGCTAATGCACTTTCTGATGATACTGTAAGACCTAAACTTTCTCCAAGTTCTCTAAAAAAAGGTCCAACGGTTAATGCAGCGAAAAAACCATAAACAACTGTTGGTATTCCAGCTAAAATTTCAATAATAGGTTTAGAAAACTTTCTAACTTTTATTGATGCATACTCAGCCATATAAATTCCTGAGAATAATCCAATGGGTACAGCAACTAACATTGCTATTAAGGCAATAAAAGCAGTTCCAGCAATTAATGGGATAAAACCAAATGCATCTTTTAATTCTTCATATTCAGCCGCAGTTATTGTAGTTGCATCTCTTACAAAAGCTCTTTGCGGGCTCCAATTTGTACCAAATAAATAATCAAAGACATTTATAACTGAAAAAAATTTTATACTCTCAAATAATAATGAAAAAATTATTCCAATAGTTGTTAAAATTGCAATTAATGACGAAGTAAATAATAAACCCTTTAAGATAAACTCAACATCATCACGTGCTTTGTTATTATTTTTAATTTTTTTTAAAGAATAAATGATAGAGGCTATTATTAAAGTAAAAACTAAAACAATTTTAGAATTAGTAAATAAATTTAAAAACTTAGCATAAGATACCGCAGATTCTTTAAGTACAAAATCTATATCTCCAAAAAAATTACCAGAATAAATAGATTTAACTTTTTCGTAAAGGAGGTTAGCAGCATTAT
>LIBV01000192.1 GCA_001438335.1 Pelagibacteraceae bacterium BACL5 MAG-120820-bin39 | reverse complement strand
TTAACTGAGAAGGGGACAACTATATATTGTATGCCTTAAATTTAGATATTGGAGAAAATGTTTTTCTATGATGCTTATTAATCCCCAGTTTTTTTATTGCTTTTAAATGTTGTTTGGTTCCGTAACCAAAATTTTGATCCCAACCATATCCTTTATTGTTTTTGGCAAGTCTAGTTATAAATTTATCTCTAGAAACTTTAGCAATTATAGACGCAGCAGAGATTGAGGGAATTTTTTGATCACCTTTAATTACTGCTTTTAATTTATAATTTTTTAATTCAGGAACTTTATTTCCATCAATCAAAATATGAGACGGTTTTTTTTTTAGTTTTTTAATTGCTCTTTTCATGGCTAGTAAACTTGCTTGCAATATGTTTATCTTGTCTATCTCTTTAATTGAAGCCTTGCCAATTGCCCAAATAGAATTCTTTTTAATATAATTAGACAACGATTCTCTTTTATCTTTAGCAACTAACTTTGAATCTTTTAAAAATTTTATATTAATTGATTTATTTAGAATTACTGCAGCAGCGTATACAGGACCTATCAAGCTTCCACGACCAACTTCATCAACACCAGCAAGGATTTTCATTCAGATTTTTAATTTTAAATCTTTTATTTTTTGTCTTAATTTTTTTAAATCTTCCCATGAATGTTTTTTATTTTCAGGAAATCTAATTAAATATGAGGGATTAAAAGTTATTATTAAAGGATAAGTTTTATTTTCAATAATAGTTTCTTTCCAACTTCCTCTTTCTGCGGAAATTTTGTTAGTTATACTTGTGACCGCTTCCATTGCGGTACTCCCCATTAATATGATTATTTTTGGATCTATAATTGAAATATGTTCTTTTAAATAAGTGGAATATCTTTTTATTTCTTGAGAGGTAGGCTTCCTATCTTCAGGAGGTCTAAAATTAATTGCGTAGCATAAATAAATATTCTGTCGTCTAATATTTATTGCACTCAGCATCTTATCAAGAAGATCTCCCGTCTCGCCTTTGAAAGACAAACCTGATTTATCCTCCTCTGATCCTGGAGCTTCACCAATTAACATAATTGGGCTATTTAAGTTTCCTTCACCTAAAATTAAATTTTTAGAATTTTTTCTAAGCACACAATCTTCAATTGAATTCAGTTTATTTTTTAATTGAATTATCTGCTCTTTTTTATCGATAATTTGATTATTTTTTTGATTTTCAATAATTTTAAATCGATTTATGGGTTTGTTACTAAAAATAAATTCTGATTCAAACGTATTAATTAATTCTTTTTGAAATTTTGACTTTTGATTTATCATTTTTTTAGTCATAGAATGATTATATGCATTTTAATATTTTAAAATTGA
>LIBV01000191.1 GCA_001438335.1 Pelagibacteraceae bacterium BACL5 MAG-120820-bin39 | reverse complement strand
CTAACTGAGAAGGAGACAACTATATATTGTGTGCCTTAAATTTAGATATTGGAGAAAATGTTTTTCTATGATGCTTATTAATCCCCAGTTTTTTTATTGCTTTTAAATGTTGTTTGGTTCCGTAACCAAAATTTTGATCCCAACCATATCCTTTATTGTTTTTGGCAAGTCTAGTTATAAATTTATCTCTAGAAACTTTAGCAATTATAGACGCAGCAGAGATTGAGGGAATTTTTTGATCACCTTTAATTACTGCTTTTAATTTATAATTTTTTAATTCAGGAACTTTATTTCCATCAATCAAAATATGAGACGGTTTTTTTTTTAGTTTTTTAATTGCTCTTTTCATGGCTAGTAAACTTGCTTGCAATATGTTTATCTTGTCTATCTCTTTAATTGAAGCCTTGCCAATTGCCCAAATAGAATTCTTTTTAATATAATTAGACAACGATTCTCTTTTATCTTTAGCAACTAACTTTGAATCTTTTAAAAATTTTATATTAATTGATTTATTTAGAATTACTGCAGCAGCGTATACAGGACCTATCAAGCTTCCACGACCAACTTCATCAACACCAGCAAGGATTTTCATTCAGATTTTTAATTTTAAATCTTCTAATTTTTGTCTTAATTTTTTTAAATCTTCCCATGAATGTTTTTTATTTTCAGGAAATCTAATTAAATATGAGGGATTAAAAGTTATTATTAAAGGATAAGTTTTATTTTCAATAATAGTTTCTTTCCAACTTCCTCTTTCTGCGGAAATTTTGTTAGTTATACTTGTGACCGCTTCCATTGCGGTACTCCCCATTAATATGATTATTTTTGGATCTATAATTGAAATATGTTCTTTTAAATAAGTGGAATATCTTTTTATTTCTTGAGAGGTAGGCTTCCTATCTTCAGGAGGTCTAAAATTAATTGCGTAGCATAAATAAATATTCTGTCGTCTAATATTTATTGCACTCAGCATCTTATCAAGAAGATCTCCCGTCTCGCCTTTGAAAGACAAACCTGATTTATCCTCCTCTGATCCTGGAGCTTCACCAATTAACATAATTGGACTATTTAAGTTTCCCTCACCTAAAATTAAATTTTTAGAATTTTTTCTAAGCACACAATCTTCAATTGAATTCAGTTTATTTTTTAATTGAATTATCTGCTCTTTTTTATCGATAATTTGATTATTTTTTTGATTTTCAATAATTTTAAATCGATTTATGGGTTTGTTACTAAAAATAAATTCTGATTCAAACGTATTAATTAATTCTTTTTGAAATTTTGACTTTTGATTTATCATTTTTTTAGTCATAGAATGATTATATGTATTTTAATATTTTAAAATTAA
>LIBV01000190.1 GCA_001438335.1 Pelagibacteraceae bacterium BACL5 MAG-120820-bin39 | reverse complement strand
AGTTAAAGTGTTAACAGTTCTTAAAACTTTTGGTTTGATTTCACTCTCCATTGCAGCAAGAGTTGGGTTAAAATCATCTTCGCTATCATCACTTGAGCTATCATCTTTATCTGATTCACCTGCATTTTTTTGCTTAGCACTTGGTCCTGTAGACTCATCTTCCATATAGTTAGTATCAATATCAATTATTTCTCTAACTAAAATTTCATCTTTTTGTAATTTTTCATTCCATTCAGAAAATTGCTGAGCTGTAATTGGACTTTGAGCTAATGCTATTAGCATTACATCTTTTCCTGCCTCAATTCTTTTCGCAATTGCAATCTCACCTTCCCTTGAAAGAAGTTCCACTCCACCCATTTCTCTTAGGTACATTCTTATAGGGTCATCACTCTTCTCAATAGTTTTGCCCTCTTCTTTTGATGAGCTTTCTTTTTTTCTTAAAACTTTAAAGTCAGATTTTTTCTCAACTAGCGCAACACCTTCATCAAGAATATGCATGAATGCTTGAGATAAATTGTCATCTGAAAGATTTCTTTTTCCTAGTGATTTGCTGAGTTCTTCATATGTAATGAAACCTCTATGAGTCCCTCGACCCATCAATCTAGCAAATGATTTAGTTATAATTCTTTCCACAGCAATTTAAGTTTGGAAGTCTTATATAATGTCAAATTAGTAAAAATCCATTACTAATTTAGATAGATTAGTTGATATTTTGCTTTTTTTTAAGCTCTTTTAGTTCATTAAATGTGGTCTCACTCAAATCTTTAGAAAATTTTGATTCTAACTCCTCAATCCTAAATTCTAAATCATAATTATTTAAGTCTCGAGCAATATCCTCTAGTAGCTCTATCACTTGATGATCGTTATTTGGTTTATTTTTAAGAATATATTTTATAGGAGCAAACTTATTAATTCGATCTATTAGTTGCGAGTCTATATTTAAATCTTCAATAACAATTTTTTCACCAGATTTCATTTTTACAAGCATCAAATCAAAAATCTGAATATTAATTTTAGTGAATAATTTTATATTTTCTAACAAGTGAATATTTTCTTGCAATAAATCTAAATTATTAATCATCAAGTAAATTAATGAATATTCTTTAAGCTCAACAGCGGAAACTGAGTGACTGTCGTTGTAGTGTTTTTTTGTAGAAGCTAGCGATTTAGTTTTTTTTACATAAAAATTTCTTCTACCTTGATTAGAATGTGGAGTAAGTTCTGAAATTTTTTCTAAAAAATACTCTAAAACATACTTTTTAATAAAATCATCTTTTATGGTATTTGCAATATTTCTTAAATTTTTTTCAAGAATTGCCATAGATGAAGGATCATTGTTAGTTTGTTTTTTATAATGG
>LIBV01000189.1 GCA_001438335.1 Pelagibacteraceae bacterium BACL5 MAG-120820-bin39 | reverse complement strand
GGTTAAAGTGTTAACAGTTTTTAAAACTTTTGGTTTGATTTCACTCTCCATTGCAGCAAGAGTTGGATTAAAATCATCTTCGCTATCATCACTTGAGCTATCATCTTTATCTGATTCACCTGCATTTTTTTGCTTAGCACTTGGTCCTGTAGACTCATCTTCCATATAGTTAGTATCAATATCAATTATTTCTCTAACTAAAATTTCATCTTTTTGTAATTTTTCATTCCATTCAGAAAATTGCTGAGCTGTAATTGGACTTTGAGCTAATGCTATTAGCATCACATCTTTTCCTGCCTCAATTCTTTTCGCAATTGCAATCTCACCTTCCCTCGAAAGAAGCTCCACTCCACCCATTTCTCTTAGGTACATTCTTATAGGGTCATCACTCTTCTCAATAGTTTTGCCCTCTTCTTTTGATGAGCTTTCTTTTTTTCTTAAAACTTTAAAGTCAGATTTTTTCTCAACTAGCGCAACACCTTCATCAAGAATATGCATGAATGCTTGAGATAAATTGTCATCTGAAAGATTTCTTTTTCCTAGTGATTTACTGAGCTCTTCATATGTAATGAAACCTCTATGAGTGCCACGACCCATCAATCTAGCAAATGATTTAGTTATAATTCTTTCCACAGCAATTTAAGTTTGGAAGTCTTATATAATGTCAAATTAGTAAAAATCCATTACTAATTTAGATAGATTAGTTGATATTTTGCTTTTTTTTAAGCTCTTTTAGTTCATTAAATGTGGTCTCACTCAAATCTTTAGAAAATTTTGATTCTAATTCTTCAATTCTAAATTCTAAATCATAATTATTTAAGTCTCGAGCAATATCCTCTAGTAGTTCTATCACTTGGTGATCATTATTTGGTTTATTTTTAAGAATATATTTTATAGGAGCAAACTTATTAATTCGATCTATTAGTTGCGAGTCTATATTTAAATCTTCAATAACAATTTTTTCACCAGATTTCATTTTTACAAGCATCAAATCAAAAATCTGAATATTAATTTTAGTGAATAATTTTATATTTTCTAACAAGTGAATATTTTCTTGCAATAAATCTAAATTATTAATCATCAAGTAAATTAATGAATATTCTTTAAGCTCAACAGCGGAAACTGAGTGACTGTCGTTGTAGTGTTTTTTTGTAGAAGCTAGCGATTTAGTTTTTTTTACATAAAAATTTCTTCTACCTTGATTAGAATGTGGAGTAAGTTCTGAAATTTTTTCTAAAAAATACTCTAAAACATACTTTTTAATAAAATCATCTTTTATGGTATTTGCAATATTTCTTAAATTTTTTTCAAGAATTGCCATAGAAGAAGGATCATTGTTAGTTTGTTTTTTATAATGA
>LIBV01000188.1 GCA_001438335.1 Pelagibacteraceae bacterium BACL5 MAG-120820-bin39 | reverse complement strand
TCACCTTGGTTTAAAAGGTTAATTGGTTATTTTTTTTAATTAGAAGATTTAAATATTAAAAACTTTATGAAATTTTTAAGAGTAGGTAGTTTGGGAAATGAAAAACCAGCTTCATTAGATAAAAATGGAAAATTAAGGGATTTATCAAATTATATTTCAGACTTTAATTCAGATACAATAAATTTTGAAACATTAAATAAATTAAGAAATCTTGACTTAGAAACTTTACCTGAAATTAATCAAGAAACTCGTATCGGTGCTTGCATTAAAAAGCCTGGAAATTTTTTTGCAATTGGTCTTAATTATAAAGAGCATGCTGAAGAGACAGGTGCTAAAGCTCCTGATTATCCTGTGTTATTCAACAAATCAGTTCATTCAATTGTTGGGCCTAATGATAACGTAATTATACCTAAGAATTCATTAAAGTTGGATCATGAAGTTGAAATAGCTTTTGTTATAGGTAAGAAAGCTAAAAGAATTGAGGTTAATGACGCCCAAGATTATATTTTTGGTTATTGTATTTGTAACGATATCAGCGAGAGAGATTGGCAGAAAGATAAAGGTGGCCAGTGGGTTAAAGGTAAATCTGGAGATACATTTGGTCCATTAGGACCGTATCTAGTAACTAAAGATGAGATTTCTGATATTTATAATATTAATTTATCATTAGATGTTAATGGCAGAAGACATCAAACAGGCAACACTAAACTAATGATATTTAACTTTGATTTTTTACTATCTCATATTAGTCAGTATATAACTTTAATGCCAGGAGATATTGTTACAACGGGAACTCCGCCAGGAGTAGGTCTTGGCATGAACCCACCTCAATTTTTAAAAGATGGGGATGAAATGTATCTAAAAGTTGATCATTTAGGTGAACAAAAAATAAAAGTTATTTCAGAGAAATAATTTTAAATGTTAGAAATAATAATTGCATTTGGCGCTGGGTTAATAAGTTTCTTGTCACCATGTGTATTACCATTAATTCCTGGATATGTATCTTTTGTTTCGGGAAAATCGTTTAATGATATTTTGGAAAGTAAGAAAATAAATATTTATCCATTATTTTTATTTTGCCTTGGATTTTCTACTGTCTTCATATTATTTGGAGCAACAGCATCTTTTTTAGGTCAAATTTTACTTAAAAACTCCGAAGTTTTAAGGATTATCGCAGGATCAATAATAATTGTTTTTTCACTACAATTATTAGGCTTTATAAATATTAGTTTTTTGAATTTAGAAAAAAGATTAGATGCCGATAATTCTAGATATATTTTTTTTCCATTTGTAATTGGCCTAGCATTTGGTTTTGGTTGGACACCTTGCATAGGACCAATTCTTGGATCAATTTTAGCATTAGCTGCA
>LIBV01000187.1 GCA_001438335.1 Pelagibacteraceae bacterium BACL5 MAG-120820-bin39 | reverse complement strand
GAGTTAAAATCTTTGATTGAACAAAATTCAGGTACAATTATTAGCAGTGTATCAAAAAAACTTGATTATTTAGTGGCTGGTGAAAAACCCACAAAAAGAAAAATTGATAGTGCAAATGAATTAAATATTAAAATCATAGATCAAAATGAATTGCTTAAAATGTTAAAAATGACTAGCTAACCACTTTTTTTCATTAATTGTTAAATATTTAGATAATCTAGAATAAACATTTAGGTGATATGTGAATAGATAATTTTTTTCATTTTTTGTTAATAGTTTAAAATTTATCAAATCCTTATCAATAGGAGCTAAAGTTAGATTTTCAAAAAATAGATTATTATTTCTTTTTTTTACATACACTAAGTTTTCAATTCTTATTCCAAAACTTTTTTCTTTATAATATCCAGGTTCATTACTTAAAATCATTCCTTCTAAAATTTTAACATTATTTAGTTTTGAAATAGATTGAGGACCCTCATGAACATTTAGAAAAAAACCAACACCGTGGCCAGTACCATGAGCATAATCTAAACCACTAATTTTCAAAAATTTTCTAGCTCTGATATCTATCTTTTTTCCTGTATTAATTTTATTAAGATTTGTATTTGCTACAGCAATATGACCTTTAAGAACTTTGGTAAAAATATTCTTTATATTATTATTTGGCTTTGAAAAACAAATTGTTCTAGTTACATCGGTTGTTCCATATTTATATTGTCCACCAGAGTCACATAAAAAAATATCAGATTTATTAATTATCCTACAGCTATCTTTTTTCGCTCTATAATGAACAATTGCTCCATTAGGCCCAGCACCAGCAATTGTCTGAAAACTAGGAAATAGATATTCTTTATTTTTTTTTCTAAATTTTTCTAATTTGTTTTGTGCATCAACTTCTGTAATTTTTTTTTTATTAATATTTTTTATCCAATAAAGAAATTTAGTTAAGGCAGCACCATCTAGAATATGAGATTTGACCATATGATTAATTTCTTTTTTATTTTTTAATGCTTTTAATAAATATGTAGGATCTTCACTATCAATAATTTTAAATTTTGATTTAATTACTTGTTCATAAAATATTGAGCATGATTTTTTATCAATAATAAATTTTTTACCATTCAAACCAACAACTAAATTTTGAAAATTTTTTGGATGAACTACTTGTCTAGAATTAATTTTTTTTTCTTTGATAAGTGTTTTAACTTTATAATTATCAGCAATTAAATAAATTTTTTTAGTTTTACTAATTATTAATCTACAATTTGGGATAGGACTGTTTGGATTATCATGACCTCTAATATTTAAAATCCAGGCTATATTTTCTGGTGCAGAAATTAAAATATAATCTGTCTTTTTTTTTTGAAGATAA
>LIBV01000186.1 GCA_001438335.1 Pelagibacteraceae bacterium BACL5 MAG-120820-bin39 | reverse complement strand
TTGTTTTTTTCCAAAACCTAAAATTAATAGTACACTTTTATACTTCTCGCCAAAAAGAGATTTTTTTAAAATTAATGATGCAAAAAATTTAGAAAAAATTACTAGAATATTTTTTAATCATCGAAGAAAAATGATAAAAAAACCATTTAATCAAATTTTTAATGGCAATGCTAAAATTTTAGATAAACTTAAAATAGATTTAAATTTAAGACCTCAAAATTTAGATTTAATGACTTACTATAATTTAACAAAAGAATATGAAAATTTAAGAAATTAATTTTTCGATGTGTCTTCTGATAAACTCTAAATCATAATCTTTTGAACCATTATTAATTTCAGCATCTATTAAATTTACAATTTTAGAATAACAGCTTTCTAAATTATCATTGATAACTACATAATCATAGTTTATCCAATGAAGCACATCACGTCCAAATTGCTTCATTCTTTCTTCTACAATTAACTTATCTTTCATGTCTCTATTTGAGAGTCTTTCAAATAAAATTTCTTTACTTGGGGGTAATATAAAAAAAGTAATTAATTTATAATCTAATTTTTTATTTTTGATTTGATCTGCACCCTGCCAATCAATATCAAAGAGAACATTCTTACCTCTATTAAGTTTGTCAATTACTGGTGTTCTTGTAGTCCCATAAAAATTGTTAAAAACTTTTGCATACTCAAGAAATTCTTGATTTTTAATTAATCTATTAAACTCATCTTCGTTTACAAAGTAATAATCTTTATTCGGTTTTTCGCTTGCTCTAGGTTCTCTAGTTGTGTGGGAAATTGAAATATCAAATTTATCTAATTTAGATAATAAGTTTACAAGTGTGGTTTTACCAGCTCCAGATGGAGATGATAATATAACCATTACCCCATCTTGTTCACTGGGCATTGAAAATTCTAGTTTGCTTTTCCTTCAATAAATTTAACTGCATCACCAACTGTTAAAATTTTTTCAGCTTCACTATCAGAAATTTCTGAACCAAACTCTTCTTCAAAAGCCATTACTAATTCAACAGTATCTAAACTATCTGCTCCTAAATCATCAATAAAACTTGACTCTTCAGTTACTTTAGACTCGTCAATACCTAGGTGGTCTGCTACAATTTTTTTTACTTTGCTTGATACATCTTCTGACATATTGATCCTTTTGTTATAAAATCTTAATAGTTCAAAAACTTATTTTGTCAAGCCATATACATACCACCATTAACATGCAAAGTTTCACCATTAATGTAGTCAGATTGATTTGAGGCTAAAAAGAGAACAGCATTAGCAATATCATCTGGTTCGCCCAATCTTGCAGAAGGAATCTTTGAAATTATTACTTCTTTAAACTTATCGTCTATTTTATCTGTCATAGCTGTTTTAATAAACCCTGGTGATATGCAATTTATATTAATATTTTTTT
>LIBV01000185.1 GCA_001438335.1 Pelagibacteraceae bacterium BACL5 MAG-120820-bin39 | reverse complement strand
TGTTATGTTATAACATAACATATGAATAATAACGAAATAGTATTTGAAATAATTAAAAAATCTAAAAAGCATTTAACTGCTTACGAAATATTAGATAAATTTCAAAAATTTAAGAAAATACAGCCAATGGCTATTTACAGATCTTTAAAAAAACTTATAGATGAAGACAAGATACACAAGTCCAACCAAAATAAGACTTATGTTTTGTGCAACCACTCACATACAAATCATAATCCGTCTATAGCTATTTGTAGAGATTGTGGCGATACAGAAGAATTAAAATCAGAATTATTCGAAGCTATTTTTAAAAAAAACCCAATCAAAAAATATGATTTAAGCAAATTTCAACTTGAAGTATCAACTACATGCAGGAGATGTAATTAATGAAAAAAATATGTTTTTTAACTTTTGGCTTATATCTTTTTAGCTTAACTTTTGTTCAAGCTGAAGAAAGTCATTCACACGATTTACCAGAATTTCTTCATTTTATGGAAGAACTTGTTGAAGAGTATGGAATATTAAGAGGTTTTATTTTTGGATTTGTTCATACCTTAATACCTCTAATAGGTTTTTACTCAGGATGGAGTATTAACCGTTTTTTAAAAGTTGTTTCAAATGGAGCTATAGCTGGAATAGTTGGTATTGTTTTAGCTCATATTATAGCAGACTTTATTGCAGCATTAGCTGACCCAAATCTTCAAAGTGCAGCTTATGGAATTGTCTTAGGTGGATTTTTACCTTTATTAGCTGTACCTTTTTTAGAAAAATATGTAACAAAAAGTCAGTATCACACAGTTGTAGGTGATCACGAAGATCTTAAAAAAGATTTGAAAACTAAACATAAATAAAATATCTAATAGAGGTATGAGCACTATTCCTCTGACATTAGATGAAATTTTTGATTTAGCTAAAAAAACACTTTTAGCAAATGGTTGTGATGATGACACAGCAAGTATTTTGTCAGATCTAATAAGAAACGCAGAGAGAGATGGTTCTGTTTCTCATGGATTATTTAGGTTACCAGCTTATGTATCTGGTTTAAAAAGTGGCAAGATTAATGGCAAAGGTAAACCTGAAGTTAAAAAAATTTCACCTTCAGTAATAAAAGTTTTAGGGAATAATTGTTTAGCCCCAGTTGTTTTGTCTAAATCTTTGCCTGAATTATCTAAAGCAGCAAAAGAAAATGGTGTAGCAGTATTGGCTATTAATAATTCACACCATATGGCTGCGATGTGGCCTGAAACAGAAAAATTAGCAGAAGAGGGCTTGGTTGCTTTTGCTTGCACTTCTTATAAACCTGCGGTGGCACCAGCGGGTGCTACAAAACCATTATTTGGCACAAACCCAATTTCATTTGCTTGGCCTAGACCAGGCATGACACCTGTTGTCTATGATATGGCAACTGCTTCTATGGCTATGGGAGAAGTTCAAGTAGCAAAAA
>LIBV01000184.1 GCA_001438335.1 Pelagibacteraceae bacterium BACL5 MAG-120820-bin39 | reverse complement strand
AAAATATTAGAACTTACCCCTAATATTCCAATTGTCTCTGAAGAAACACTACATAATAAAGATAATGATAATCTTAAAGATTTTTGGTTAGTAGATCCTATTGATGGAACGTATGATTATATAAATGATTTAGATGAGTTTACAATTAATGCTGGTCTAATTTTAAATCAAAAACCTGCTGGAGGAATAATATATGCTCCAGCAAAAGAGAGGTTGTTTTACTCTTTTGGTCCAAATTCTGCATTTGAATTAACTAATGGAAATTTAACAGAATTAAAATGTAATAAAAAAAACAGCCAAGATATAATTAAGTTTGTCTCTTACTCTAATAAGATCAAACCAGAAATTGATAAAATTTTTAAAGAATTAAAAGTGACAGAACATGTTCGTATGAAAAGTTCACTTAAATTTTGTGTAATAGCAACGGGTGAATATGATGGATATGTAGCTGAACCAAGAGCTTGTGAATGGGATATAGCAGCTGGTCATGCCATTCTTGAACATGCTGGTGGTAAAGTTACAGATTTTAGTGGAAATGAAATTTTGTATGGAAAAAAGGATTTTAAAAATCCTAGCCTAATTTTAAAAAGTAAAACAATTTTATAATGGATGAGCAACTAAGAATTATATTAATCATAATAGTCTCTGTTTCAATTTTTGGATTACTAGTTTTTGTGTTTGTAAGAAACTATATTAAAAGTAAGATCGATCATTTGGTTCAAAAAGAAAAAGAAGATGAGTTAAAGTAAATTAATTATTTTTAAATAATCACTTTTATCCATATCCATAATTTTTTTTGAAGTTTCAAAGTCAAAGCCATTTCTTGCCAATAAAGAAATATCTTTTTTATAAAACAAAGGTCTATTATCTTCAGTTCGTGCTGGTCCAATTCTTTTTTTTTTACATATCTTTATTGCAGAAAAAAAATCTTGATCTTCATTATCTTCATTAATTTTACTAATTGTATTTTTAATATATTCATCATTTATTCCTTTGCCTAAAAGATAATTTCTAATTTTATTAATTGAGTTTCCTCTATTAATTAAACTTTTTGCCTTACTCTCAGAGTAAAACTGATCATTGATAAATTTATTTTTTTCAAGGTCAGATAAAACGATATCAATTAGGTTTACTACATCTTGTTTCTTAACATTGGTTACTGAGGTTTTTAAATATTTTTTTAATAGATATGTTTTTAGCTGTTGTTTCGAAGGAGCGTATTTTTCTATGTAAGAATAAGCAAAATTACGCATTTCCTCTACTGTAACCTGAAGTGTCTTTTTTCTATTTCTTATAGGAATCATAACAATATCTAATATAATATATTTACAAATGATCGAGCAAATTTACACTTATTTTACGATTGAGATGCTTTACTATTGGGTAAATCTTGGAGTTTTGCCTTTTTGGTTTATCTTAATCTTCTTTCCACAGTCTCATCTTTCAAGATTTTTTGTAACAT
>LIBV01000183.1 GCA_001438335.1 Pelagibacteraceae bacterium BACL5 MAG-120820-bin39 | reverse complement strand
CCAATCTAACAAGTCTTAAATAAATCTCAAAAAAAATGAATATCCAAGAATTAAAATTAAAATCATCAGAACAACTTATTACTCAAGCCGAAGAACTTGGTATTGAAAATGCTAGTACTTTAAGAAAACAAGAAATTCTCTTTGCAATATTAAAAAAAGTTGCTGAAAAAGAAGAAATTACTGGTGCAGGCGTTCTGCAATTGCTTCAAGATGGATTTGGTTTCCTAAGAGCAATGGAGTCAAATTATTTACCTGGCCCAGATGATATTTATGTAAGCCCAAGTCAGATTAGAAAATTTGGTTTAAGAACAGGTGATACAGTTGAGGGTCCTGTTAGAGCACCAAAAGAAGGTGAAAGATATTTTGCTCTTTTACAGGTGAGCAAAATAAATTTTGAGGATCCAGAAAAGTCTAGGCACAAAATTGCATTTGATAACTTAACCCCACTCTACCCCGATAAACAGTTGGTCATGGAAATCGAGTCAGCTAAGCCAGATAAGAAACAAGATTTAACACCTAGATTGATTGACTTGGTCAGCCCGATTGGAAAAGGACAGAGATCAATAATTATCTCACCACCAAAAGCTGGTAAGACGATGATTTTGCAAAGTATAGCAAACTCAATAGCAAAAAATTATCCTGAATGTTATTTAATAGTATTATTAATTGATGAACGTCCTGAAGAAGTAACGGATATGCAGAGAACGGTTAAAGGTGAAGTTATAAGCTCTACTTTTGATGAGCCTGCTCAACGTCATGTGGCGGTAGCCGAGATGGTTATTGAAAAAGCAAAAAGACTCACCGAGCATAAAAAAGATGTAGTGATTCTTTTAGATTCTATAACAAGATTGGGTCGAGCATATAATGCAGTAATACCAAGTTCTGGGAAAGTTTTAACAGGAGGTGTTGATGCTAACGCACTTCAAAGACCCAAAAGATTTTTTGGTGCCGCAAGAAATATTGAAGAAGGCGGTTCTTTAACAATTATTTCTACAGCATTAATCGACACTGGTAGCAGAATGGATGAAGTTATTTTTGAAGAATTTAAGGGCACAGGAAATAGTGAAACTGTTCTTGATAGAAAGATTGCAGACAAAAGAATTTACCCAGCAATTGATATAACAAAATCTGGAACTAGAAGAGAAGAGTTGCTCTTCGATAAAAATGATCTGCAAAAGATGAATGTGTTAAGAAGAATTATAGCCCCAATGGGAACAATGGATGCTATTGAATTCATTAGTTCAAAATTGAAAGATACAAAAAATAACGCAGAGTTTTTTAACTCAATGAATAAACCAGCCTAAATTATTTAAATAAAAGTTTCTCAAAAATACAAATAAGAGTTTATAATCTGTGTATGACTATTTTTGCCCTTTCAACTGGACCAGGTGTTTCGGGTGTAGCAATTATTAGAGTCTCGGGCCCAGAAGCTAAATACGTTATTGAGCAACTCACTCAAAAACCT
>LIBV01000182.1 GCA_001438335.1 Pelagibacteraceae bacterium BACL5 MAG-120820-bin39 | reverse complement strand
TCAATCTAACAAGTCTTAAATAAATCTCAAAAAAAATGAATATCCAAGAATTAAAATTAAAATCATCAGAACAACTTATTACTCAAGCCGAAGAACTTGGTATTGAAAATGCTAGTACTTTAAGAAAACAAGAAATTCTCTTTGCAATATTAAAAAAAGTTGCTGAAAAAGAAGAAATTACTGGTGCAGGCGTTCTGCAATTGCTTCAAGATGGATTTGGTTTCCTAAGAGCAATGGAGTCAAATTATTTACCTGGCCCAGATGATATTTATGTAAGCCCAAGTCAGATTAGAAAATTTGGTTTAAGAACCGGTGATACAGTTGAGGGTCCTGTTAGAGCACCAAAAGAAGGTGAAAGATATTTTGCTCTTTTACAGGTGAGCAAAATAAATTTTGAGGATCCAGAAAAGTCTAGGCACAAAATTGCATTTGATAACTTAACCCCACTCTACCCCGATAAACAGTTGGTCATGGAAATCGAGTCAGCTAAGCCAGATAAGAAACAAGATTTAACACCTAGATTGATTGACTTGGTCAGCCCGATTGGAAAAGGACAGAGATCAATAATTATCTCACCACCAAAAGCTGGTAAGACGATGATTTTGCAAAGTATAGCAAACTCAATAGCAAAAAATTATCCTGAATGTTATTTAATAGTATTATTAATTGATGAACGTCCTGAAGAAGTAACGGATATGCAGAGAACGGTTAAAGGTGAAGTTATAAGCTCTACTTTTGATGAGCCTGCTCAACGTCATGTGGCGGTAGCCGAGATGGTTATTGAAAAAGCAAAAAGACTCACCGAGCATAAAAAAGATGTGGTTATCCTTTTAGATTCTATAACAAGATTAGGACGAGCATATAATGCAGTAATCCCAAGCTCTGGAAAAGTTTTAACAGGAGGCGTTGATGCTAACGCACTTCAAAGACCTAAAAGATTTTTTGGTGCTGCAAGAAACATTGAAGAAGGTGGATCTTTAACAATCATCTCAACAGCTTTGATTGATACTGGATCAAGAATGGACGAAGTTATTTTTGAAGAATTTAAGGGCACAGGAAATAGCGAAACTGTTCTTGATAGAAAAATTGCAGATAAAAGAATTTACCCAGCAATTGATATAACAAAATCTGGAACTAGAAGAGAAGAATTACTTTTTGATAAAAATGATCTGCAAAAGATGAATGTGTTAAGAAGAATTATAGCCCCAATGGGAACAATGGATGCTATCGAATTCATTAGTTCAAAATTGAAAGATACAAAAAATAACGCTGAGTTTTTTAACTCAATGAATAAACCAGCCTAAATTATTTAAATAAAAGTTTCTCAAAAATACAAATAAGAGTTTATAATCTGTGTATGACTATTTTTGCCCTTTCAACTGGACCAGGTGTTTCGGGTGTAGCAATTATTAGAGTCTCGGGCCCAGAAGCTAAATACGTTATTGAGCAACTCACACAAAAACCC
>LIBV01000181.1 GCA_001438335.1 Pelagibacteraceae bacterium BACL5 MAG-120820-bin39 | reverse complement strand
CCTATTGAAATTACTATTACAAATATCCCTAAAACATATTTAGGAGCTCTAGAAGTAATTGAGAAAATTTTATTTGGTTCAAAATATTTAAACATAATTTTATAAGATGTTTTTTAATCTAGAGATTTTTAATTTGAAACATATTTCTGATCAAGAATGTAGAGGGAGATAATAATTAAAAGGGGTATACGTTTTGACACTCTTGATCAGATAATAAATATATAATCAAACGATATGTCCAAGTTTTGAGTAAATTGTGTTAAAAAAAAGGAAATGTTAATTTGATTGTTTAAAATAACTAGAGCCTTTTTTGCCTGAAAAAATTTCTTCAATTAAAGGGTGTTTAATTGGCTCGTCTGAATCGTCCATTAAAAGATTTTGTTCAGAAACATAGGCCTCATAAGTAATCTCATCATTTTCTGCTAATAAATGATAAAATGGCTGATCTTTTCTAGGTCTTACATTTTTTGGTATTGATTGATACCATTCTTCAGAATTATTGAACTCGAAATCAACATCATAAATTACACCTCTAAATTCAAAGTGTTTATGTTTAACAATATCGCCTATAGAGAACTTAGCTTTTTGAATTGCCATATACTTAGTATGGGGATTTTAAATTTAAAATCAATAACAAAAATAATAATGTTTTGTGTTGTAGTTAATATGTTAATATCTTTTAGTGAATAAATCTTTTTTAAAATTTGTTACAGATTTTGGTCCATTAGCAATTTTTTTTTTCTACTATTACAATAATGATAAGAATTTAGCGGTTGCAATTCCTCCACTGATAGTTGCAACTTTAATTGCTTTGGGAGTTGTTTGGTTTTTTGAAAAAAAAATTCCCCCAATGCCTCTTTTAAGTGGAATTTTAATTACATTTTTTGGTGGTCTCACTATCTACTTTAATGACCCAATATTTATCTATGTAAAACCCACAATCATCAACATTGTGTTTGCTTTAGCGTTATTTTTTGGGAAATATTTCACCAATGAACCTATTCTTAAAAAAATAATGGGTAAATCAATTCCTTTAACAGATACTGGCTGGGAAATTTTAAATAAGAGATGGATGCTTTTTTTCTTTGGCCTTGCTTTGTTGAATGAATTTATTTGGAGAACTCAAACTGAAGAATTTTGGGTTAACTTTAAGGTCTGGGGTATGCTACCAATAACAATAGTTTTTACAGGTTTTCAAATTCCAATAATAAACAAACATAAGATTGATGCGTAATAATTTAAGATTAGTAGTTAATAATCCTCATAAACAAATAGAAGAGAAACATTTTTTTGAAAAAGAAGAGCTTCAAGTTATCCTAGATTTATATGCGAAAATGGTGTCTGAAGGATCTTGGAAAGATTATGGTTTAAGCATATCAAGTAAACAAGTTAGTTTTAGCGTGTTTAGAAACGCTGCAGAAAATGCCTTATATAAAATTTGTAAAAACTTTAAACCCAAAAACAAAAATCTT
>LIBV01000180.1 GCA_001438335.1 Pelagibacteraceae bacterium BACL5 MAG-120820-bin39 | reverse complement strand
AAAAAATCCAGGATTAAGAACCCTACCACCAGGAGTTGAAAGATATTTTGTTAAGGGTGGAGGTATTTCGGTCATTGAAGTATTTCCAGAAGATAAAATTGATTTGATAAATAATGAAGGAAAGCAAATTTCTGAAATAGTTGTTTTTAATTCCAAGGGAAAAAGTGAATTATCAATTTTAGAGTTAAAAGAAAACTCAAATGCCGAATTTTGTAAACAAAGAATATCTCATGATGAAAAAATTTCAAAATTATTTAAAAAAAAGAATTTAGATTTAAATAAAGCTAAATCTGCAATTGTTTTTAGTCCTGATTGTCCAATGGGAGAAAAAATTTCTTTAAAATCAAAAGATAAATGTATTGTTATGATTGCAGCTCCAGGCAATGATATGAATGTTCACAACCAAAATCCACCTTCTGATTTAACTATTTTTTTAAATAGAGCTAACTTTCAAGAAAAAGAAGAACAATATTTTTTACCTGACCCATTGGGTGATCCTAATAACGAAAAATTTATAAAAAGAAGCACGGCAGAAAGTTATGTAGTTAAAGCAGGAGAATTTATACAGATCATCGATACTGGTGGACGGCAATGTTCAGATTTTCTAGCATTTGACACTAGAAAATTAAATGAAGGGATTGTTAATATTATTGATGATAAGACTACTAGAACTTTTATGGGTAGTGCCTATCCTGGTCCAGGTTTGTTTTCAAAATTTTACGACAATGATCATGAACCCATGATTGAAGTAGTTAGAGACACAGTTGGAAGGCATGACACATTCAATTTAGCTTGCACCGCAAAATATTATGAAGATATGGGTTATATGGGCCATATCAATTGTTCAGAAAATTTTAATAAGGAATTAATTAAATATAATGTGCCGTCGAGAAAAGGTTGGTCTGCTATTAATCTTTTTTTTAATACTGCAATTGATGAAAATAATGTAGCTTCCTTTGATGAACCTTGGTCAAGACCAGGTGACTATGTTCTTTTTAGAGCTTTAAAAGATTTAACCTGTTTATCTTCAGCTTGTCCGTGTGATATTGATGCCGCAAATGGATGGAATCCGACAGATATATTTGTTAGAACTTATCCAAAAGAACAAAAATATTCAAAAGCAATTGCATTTAGAATGAAAACAGACTCAGAACCAAAACTTACCCAAGAAACTGGCTTTCATAACAAAACATCTGAGCTAACAAGAAATTTTGTTGAGTACAAAGGTTACTGGTTAGCAAATAACTTTACAAATTCAGGAACTATTAAGGAATACAATGCTTGTAGAGAAAGTGCGATTATTACTGATTTATCGCCTCTAAGAAAGTTTGAAATCTTGGGGCCTGATGCTGAAAATTTGATGCAATATACTTTAACTCGAAATGTAAAAAAATTATCTGATGGAGATGTTGCATATACAGCAATGTGTTATGAAAACGGGTGTATGCTTGATGATGGAACAATCTTTAGATTGGGACAAGATAATTTTAGATGGA
>LIBV01000179.1 GCA_001438335.1 Pelagibacteraceae bacterium BACL5 MAG-120820-bin39 | reverse complement strand
TATATCAAAAATAGCATGAACTTTTGTTGGTTTATCTTCCTCATGTCCGATAAAGATTTTTTTTATACCAGCGTTTTCTCTGTTTGAGTTATCACCTAAGATATATACTTTATTAAATGTATCCCAATTTTCTACTTCCATATTTAATATAAGTTTCATATTTCTCCTTTTTTAATCAAATATATATTTTTTTATCACTTTAGTAAGATAATAACAAAAAATGACCAGTCATAATTTAAGTAACTTTGAAGTGACTAGTAAACTTATAATTAGTTGATAAAGGATTATTTATGTCCATATGTTTCAAAATAAACATTTAATTAAAAAGGAACATCAAAATGGCAAATAAAGTATTATTAACAGGAATAAGTGGGTGGATAGCAAAACATACTGCAATAGAATTATTAAATTCAGGCTATGAAGTTTTAGGAACTGTTAGAAATGATAGTTTAATTGAACAAACTAAAGAAACGATAAGTAAGCACGCTCCAATCGATAATTTATCATTTGTTGAATTAGATCTTTTAAAAGATGATGGATGGAATGAAGCAGCTCAAGGTTGCAAATATGTAATGCACGTCGCTTCCCCTTTTCCTTACAAAGTTTCAAATAATAGAGATAGTTTATTAGCACCTGCTGTTGATGGAACTTTGAGAGTTTTAAATGCTGGTATTAATGCAAATGTAGAACAGATAATTAAAACTTCTTCGATTGTTGCAATGTTTAGAAAACCAAACAGAAGTAACCCTTATACATTTGGAGAAAATGATTGGACAGATGAAAATTGGACAGAAGGGGTAACTGACTACTTTTTATCAAAAACTAAAGCTGAAAGACTTGCTTGGGAGTTAATGGAAAGCAAAGGATTAAAAAATAAACTTACTACTATTTGCCCTGGTGGAGTGTTTGGTGATGCACTCGATAAAAAAGGAGGAACTTCAATTGAATATGTTAGACAGTTTCTTAAAGGCAAATTTCCAGCAGCACCTAAATGGGGAGTTTTAATTTCTGATGTCAAAGACGTAGCAAAAGCTCACGTTGCTTGTATTGGTAATAATAATGTCGGTGGAAGAAGATTAATTGTTGGTAAAGAGGTAAAAACACTTATTGAACTCTCTCAAATAATGGCTGAAGCAATGCCAGAATATGCAAAAAAACTTCCAAAAAAACATCTTCCAAATTTTATGGTAAAATTATTTAGCTATTTAGACTCAAGTGCTAAAACAATGATTCCAGACCTTGAGATTACAATGCAAACTGACACCAGTTATGCTGAAGATTTGTTAGGATTAAAATTTAATCCAGCAAAAGGTTGCATATCTGAGACTGCTAAATCTGTTGTGAGATTAGGTTTAGTTTAAAACTAATTCGGCAATTTCATTCGACTCGAAGACATTTTTCTCTAAGTTTTTATTTGGAAAACTAATCATGGCTTTTGCAACAGTTTCTGAGTGAATAGGTTTCATTTTCTTTAAAGGCCCTAAAAATAGAGGAGACAATAATTTAAATACAAAAATTCCTATTTTTTC
>LIBV01000178.1 GCA_001438335.1 Pelagibacteraceae bacterium BACL5 MAG-120820-bin39 | reverse complement strand
TCCAATAACTCAATAGTAATTTTTTTATCTAAATTAGGTATTTTTTGAGATTTTTCTATAATACTTTCAATTGAATTTTTAATTAAGTTTAAAAATACTCTACTAATTTGTTCTTTGTCACTATTTAATAAAATAATAGGTTTATTATACTTAAAATCAATTTTTATTGATAAATCTATCTCATTCATTAATTTAACATTTGTTATTATAATATCAATAATGTTATTTTTTTTAAAAACTGGTTTTGGCATTCTGGCAAAATCCGAAAATTCATTAACTAATTTTTCAATCTGTTTTATTTGATTATTGATTATTTTTAAATTATCACTGAAATTATTTTGATCTTCTTTTGAAATTTGATCTAAATATTTATTCTTAATTCTATCAATTGTTAATTGTATTGGGGTAAGTGGGTTTTTAATTTCATGAGCTAATTTTCTTGCTAAACTTCCCCAAGCTTCATATCTTTCATTAATAATCAATTTTTCTTGCTGAAACTTAAGTCTATCTATCATTAAATTAAAGTTTTTATTAAGTAATTCAAGATCTTTATCAGTTTTAATTTCTGGCACCTTTGAATTAAAATTTCCTTCACCAATTGAAATAGATGCAAAAATTAAATTATTTATAGATCTAAAAAATCTTGAAGAAAAACGGATAGCTATTGAAATTGAAATAAATAATAGTAATGCAACAATAATAATGTAAATTATTGCAAAAGAAATTTTTATCCCTGTGCTTTTTTCCTCTACTGTGTAATAAAAATTAATGGCCTCTTGAGACTCTGTTAAATATCTTGACATATCTTTGTCTAAATATTTAACAATATAGATAAAACGATCTTCAAAATTTTGTAATCTCATGATTGCTGCTGATTTATTTTCAAAAGCATTAATAATCTTTAATGGACGATCATCATCCAGAACCAAGTTTAATGCCTTATCTACCGGAGGAGTATATGTCTCATTTTTATTTAAAGTTGAAAATAACAACTCTTTTTTATCATTAATGATGTGAATCTCATCAACGTTTCTTATTAATTTTTGCGTATTAAGAAATCTCTTATATTCATCAAAATTATCGTTTAAAAATTTTTTACTTTTATTGGTATCAAAAGCAACAAGTACTATTTCTGATTGAATTTTATTTCTTATTTCATCAACATAGTTCTTGGCTAATTCATAAGAATTATTAACTACTGTTGTGACTTTTTTATCAAAATATTTTTCTAAAGCAAAATAGAATAAAAAAAGTGAAAAAATTGAAATTAAAACAGATGGTATTAATGTAAATAAAGAAAAATATGTAATATATTTTTTATTTGATTTTAAACCATCGTTATCAATATCTGATTTAATAGCTTTTCTTATTTCAAAAAAAATAAATAAAAATAATATAACTAATAGAAGTATATTAAAAACTAGTAAATACTGTAAATTCTCAGGCGTTAACTTAATAAAGCTTTTATCTATAAAAGTTAAAAATGTTAAAAAACCTACAAATAATGTGATAATAAATAAGAATATTAAG
>LIBV01000177.1 GCA_001438335.1 Pelagibacteraceae bacterium BACL5 MAG-120820-bin39 | reverse complement strand
ACCAATGAGATTGGTTGCATCAACTCCATGCTTTAGAAAAGAAGCTGGCAGTTATGGTAAAGATACCAAAGGAATGATCCGTCAACATCAATTTTACAAAGTTGAAATGGTTAGTATTGTTGAAAATGATCAATGTATGAGTGAATTGGAAAGAATGACGAATTGTGCCACAGATATTTTAGACCAGCTAGAATTACCTTATAGAAAGGTTATTCTTTGCTCTGGAGATATGGGATTTAGTGCTGAAAAAACTTATGATATTGAAGTATGGCTGCCTTCTGAAAATAAATATAGAGAAATATCTTCATGCTCTTCATGTTCAACGTTTCAATCAAATAGAATGAAATCAAGATACAAAAAAAATAACGATACAATGTTTCTTGGAACTTTAAATGGAAGTGGTCTAGCAGTTGGTCGAACGTTAATTGCTATTTTGGAAAATTATCAATTAGAAGATGGCTCTGTCCTTGTACCAAGTAAATTAAGACCGTACATGAATAATATTGATAAAATTACAGCTATTTAAAGTTGTTTTAGATTAATAGATAGTATAAGAATTCTTTTTAAAAATAAGGAGCATTATGGACAGTTCAGGAATAGGTCAATTTATACCATTAATATTAATTTTTGTTATTTTCTATTTTTTCTTAATTAGACCACAACAAAAAAAAGTTAAAGAACATAAGGCAATGGTAGAAAGTTTAAAAAGAGGCGATAAAGTAATTACAACAGGTGGAATTACTGGTGTTGTCGAAAGAGTGATTGATAATGATACTGTAGAAGTGCAAATTGCTGAAAATGTTAAAGTTGAAATTGTTAAATCAACAGGAATACAAGCTCTTTTAAATTCTCCAGAAGTAAAAAAATAATTTTTTCTTAAGTGTTATATTTTTCTAAAATTAGAATTTTTTTAGTTTCTTTATTTACACTCATATTAATTTTTATAGCTTGCTCAAATTTATTTCAGTCAGAAGATAGTTTTTTTAAGAAAAAAATTAACTTAGGTTTAGATCTTCAAGGAGGGTCTTATTTATTACTAGAAATCGATAATGATCCTGTAATTGAGCAAAAGCTTCAAAATTTAACTTCCACAATTAGAAATTATTTCAAAGATAAAGATATAAGACTAAATAATTTAAAAATATTGAATAAATCAATTATTTTTGAAGTTGAAAACAGCTATACTGATATTGTACTTGCATCTTTTTTGGATGAAAATAGTGAGATAAATCCATACTACCCAACATTTAAATCTCATCAAATGGATGTAATTGAGAATTCTGGCAAGTTTGAAATAGCTTTTTCAAAACAAGGTTTAGTTAATCTTAATACCTCTTCCCAAGATCAAGCTATAGAAATTGTAAGAAGAAGAATTGATGAAATTGGTACAAATGAGCCTAATATTTTAAAAAGAGGTAATAACAGGATTTTAGTTGAGTTGCCCGGCTTAGATGATCCAATGAGAATTAAATCTTTATTAGGAAAAACAGCAAATTTAACATTTAGATTTGTTACACAGAACGATGATAT
>LIBV01000176.1 GCA_001438335.1 Pelagibacteraceae bacterium BACL5 MAG-120820-bin39 | reverse complement strand
CGAACAATTAGAAAAAAAAGAAATAAACTCAAAAGTGAAAAAAGATGATCAATGATGATAATGACTCAGGTTTTGTTAGCCATCTTGCCGAATTAAGAAAAAGATTAATTCATAGTTTCATTTTTTTATTTATTTTTTTTATTGGCTGTTATTTTTTTTCAGAACATCTCTATGGTTTTTTAGTTGAACCTTATGCTAAAGCCGTAAAAGATGATGGTATTGAAAGAAGATTGATTTTTACTGCGCTTCAAGAAACTTTTTTAACATATTTAAAAGTATCTTTTTTTGCAGCTTTCTTTGTGACATGTCCTTTTATTTTAATGCAAATATGGAAATTTATAGCACCAGGTTTATATAAACATGAAAAATCTGCAATTATACCTTACCTAGTACTTACACCAATACTTTTTCTTTTAGGGGGTATGCTAGTTTATTATTTAATAATGCCATTAGCTATTAAGTTTTTTTTATCATTTGAAAGTTCGGGAGCTTCGACTAATTTACCAATTCAACTAGAGGCAAAAGTTAATGAATACTTATCCTTAGTAATGAAGTTAATTTTTGCTTTTGGAATAAGTTTTCAATTACCAGTAGTTCTAAGTTTATTGGCAAGAGTAGGGATCGTTGATTCAGAATTTCTTAAAAAAAGAAGAAAATATGTTGTGGTAATTATCTTCGCTGCTGCAGCTATTTTAACTCCGCCAGATCCTGTAACACAAATTGGTTTAGCAATTCCATTATTAATATTGTATGAATTATCTATACTTTCTGTGAATTTTATTGAAAAAAAACATTTAAAAGATTCTGATGCATAATATTAAGGACATAAGAAAAAATTATGATCATTTTGCTAAATCTCTTGAGAAAAGATTTTTAACTATAGATATTGATAAAATTAAAGATTTAGACGAAAAAAACAGAGCTTTAATTCAAAAAAGAGAAAATTTAGAACAAGAAAAAAAAGAAATATCTAAATCTAAAGATCAAAGTTTATTTGCAAGATCAAAAGTAATTTCAAAAGAAATTGATGTTTTAACTGAAGAACAAAACTCAATTAAAAATGAATTAGAGCAAATTTTGTCAAATATTCCAAATATACCTCATGATGATGTTCCATTAGGTAAAGATGAAAATGACAATATCGAGGTTCTTAAATCTGGTAAAATTCCAAACTTCAATTTTAAAGCAAAATCGCATTATGAGATAGGTGAAAAACTGGGGATGCTTGATTTTGATTTAGCCTCAAAGACTACTGGTTCAAGATTTGTTTTTGTTAAAGACAAACTTGCCTTATTGGAAAGAGCAATATCTAATTTTATGCTCGACACACATATCAATCAAAATGGATATAAAGAAATATCTCCACCTTTGATAGCCTCTGAGAATACTATGTTTGGTACTGGTCAGTTACCTAAGTTTGAAAATGACCAATTTGAAATTAAATTAGATGATGATTCTGAGAGAAAATTTTTAATTCCCACTGCCGAAGTAATTTTAACAAATGTTGTTAAAAATCAAATAGTTGAAAAAAAAATTTT
>LIBV01000175.1 GCA_001438335.1 Pelagibacteraceae bacterium BACL5 MAG-120820-bin39 | reverse complement strand
TGAACAATTAGAAAAAAAAGAAATAAACTCAAAAGTGAAAAAAGATGATCAATGATGATAATGACTCAGGTTTTGTTAGCCATCTTGCCGAATTAAGAAAAAGATTAATTCATAGTTTCATTTTTTTATTTATTTTTTTTATTGGCTGTTATTTTTTTTCAGAACATCTCTATGGTTTTTTAGTTGAACCTTATGCTAAAGCCGTAAAAGATGATGGTATTGAAAGAAGATTGATTTTTACTGCGCTTCAAGAAACTTTTTTAACATATTTAAAAGTATCTTTTTTTGCAGCTTTCTTTGTGACATGTCCTTTTATTTTAATGCAAATATGGAAATTTATAGCACCAGGTTTATATAAACATGAAAAATCTGCAATTATACCTTACCTAGTACTTACACCAATACTTTTTCTTTTAGGGGGTATGCTAGTTTATTATTTAATAATGCCATTAGCTATTAAGTTTTTTTTATCATTTGAAAGTTCGGGAGCTTCGACTAATTTACCAATTCAACTAGAGGCAAAAGTTAATGAATACTTATCCTTAGTAATGAAGTTAATTTTTGCTTTTGGAATAAGTTTTCAATTACCTGTAGTTCTAAGTTTATTGGCAAGAGTAGGTATCGTTGATTCAGAATTTCTTAAAAAAAGAAGAAAATATGTTGTGGTAATTATCTTCGCTGCTGCAGCTATTTTAACTCCACCAGATCCTGTAACACAAATTGGTTTAGCAATTCCATTATTAATATTGTATGAATTATCTATACTTTCTGTGAATTTTATTGAAAAAAAACATTTAAAAGATTCTGATGCATAATATTAAGGACATAAGAAAAAATTATGATCATTTTGCTAAATCTCTTGAGAAAAGGTTTTTAACTATAGATATTGATAAAATTAAAGATTTAGACGAAAAAAACAGAGCTTTAATTCAAAAAAGAGAAAATTTAGAACAAGAAAAAAAAGAAATATCTAAATCTAAAGATCAAAGTTTATTTGCAAGATCAAAAGTAATTTCAAAAGAAATTGATGTTTTAACTGAAGAACAAAACTCAATTAAAAATGAATTAGAGCAAATTTTGTCAAATATTCCAAATATACCTCATGATGATGTTCCATTAGGTAAAGATGAAAATGACAATATCGAGGTTCTTAAATCTGGTAAAATTCCAAACTTCAATTTTAAAGTAAAATCGCATTATGAGATAGGTGAAAAACTGGGGATGCTTGATTTTGATTTAGCCTCAAAGACTACTGGTTCAAGATTTGTTTTTGTTAAAGACAAACTTGCCTTATTGGAAAGAGCAATATCTAATTTTATGCTCGACACACATATCAATCAAAATGGATATAAAGAAATATCTCCACCTTTGATAGCCTCTGAGAATACTATGTTTGGTACTGGTCAGTTACCTAAGTTTGAAAATGACCAATTTGAAATTAAATTAGATGATGATTCTGAGAGAAAATTTTTAATTCCCACTGCCGAAGTAATTTTAACAAATGTTGTTAAAAATCAAATAGTTGAAAAAAAAAATTT
>LIBV01000174.1 GCA_001438335.1 Pelagibacteraceae bacterium BACL5 MAG-120820-bin39 | reverse complement strand
ATCAACTAACTGCAAATGAGCTAGATAATTACAGTCTTTTTAAAAAAAAAACTTTCATTCAAAGTATTAAAGACAAACTAAAAAATGAACTTTCAATAACTATTCTAGAGAATATTGAAAACATTAAATGCTTCCCAGTTTTTGTTAGCAAAGGCTATCTAAAACCAGGTAAGAATATCTTTTTATTAGGAGATGCTTTTTTTGCCTTTCCTCCTTCATTTGCTCAAGGAGCATCACAATCGATTGAGGGTGCATCTGAGTTATTTGAGAACATTATAAATAATAAAAATAATTTCTATGATTACAGAGTTGCAAAAGTAAAAATGATTAATAACAGATCAAAGTTAAATCATTTTGCCTTTCATGCATCTAATCCAATTATAATTTTTTTTAGAAATATCAGCTTAAAGCTATTAACAAAAAATAAGAAATTTTTAGAAAATTATTTAGGTAAAATTTATAAGAATTAATTATTTGAAATTAATCTTTGTCTTAGATAATCAATTGGATGTATTCTTCCATTAATATCGCAATGCCAGTATGTCCAGCCATTACAGCTTTCAGCACCTAAAATTGTTGCTGCAACTTTATGAATAGATCCTTCAGTTTGTTCATGCTTAATGCTGCCATCTGCCATAATTCTTGCAGATATTTTTTTCTTATTATCAAATATATTAGTACCCGGCTTAATTATTCCAAGTTCAACAAGTGAACCAAAAGGTATTCTTGGTTTCGATCTATTATTTTTAAGAGTGTCCAATAAATCATCTTCAATAGGTTTTGTATTCTTTAATCTTTGCTCTGCTGCTTTAAAATAACCCTTTTCTTTTTCTATACCAAAATAATTTCTACCTAATTTTTTTGCAACGGTTGCTGTAGTTCCAGACCCTAGAAATGGATCTAAGATCATGTCACCTTTATTAGATGATGCTAATAATACTCTATGAAGAAGAGACTCTGGTTTTTGAGTTGAATGTACTTTTTTTCCATTTTTTTTTAGCCTTTCAGCTCCATTACAAATTGGTAAATTCCAGTTAGATCTCATTTGAAGATCATCGTTTAAACATTTTAATGATTGGTAATTGAAAGTGTATTTTGATTTTTCACTTTTTGATGCCCAAATTAAAGTTTCATGTGCATTGGTAAAACGTGTTCCTCTAAAATTAGGCATGGGATTATTTTTGTTCCAAATAACATCATTTAAAATCCAAAAACCTAAGTTTTGTATTGCCGTTCCAACTCTAAATATATTGTGGTAACTTCCAATAACCCAAATAGCTCCATCTTTTTTTAAAATTCTTTTACACTCCGATAACCATTGATATGTAAATTCATCATATTTTTTAAAATTTTCGAATTGATCCCATTTGTCATTTACAGCACTTACTTTAGATCTATCGGGTCTAGTTAATTCTTTTTTTAATTGTAAGTTGTAAGGAGGATCGGCAAAAATTAAATCAAAAGTTTCACTTGGAATTTTTTTCAATTCTTCGAGACTGTCACCGTTAATAATTTTATTTTTTAATTCAGTTTTCATTTGTAAAAATTAATTAGACTCCAGATGGATTCTTCGGTCAACCTAGGATTGAATTATTTGGATTCGATTTGTG
>LIBV01000173.1 GCA_001438335.1 Pelagibacteraceae bacterium BACL5 MAG-120820-bin39 | reverse complement strand
TTAACCATGATTTGGAACATGGAAGAAGAAATTATGGGGAAAGATAATTAATGTTAACACAAGCAGTAACTATTTTAATTTTAGTCGCGATTGTTGGCTGTATTCTTTATGGCAGAAAATTAATTCGAACAGAAAAAATAGATGCTGTTTTTGGAAATCCTGAAAGAGCTAAAGGAGGTACACACTGGGTGATACTTGGAAGTAGCGCAATCCTTTTAGTTTGGATGTATTATTCTTGGGATATTGCGAAAGGCTTTTATCCAAAATCAGCTAATGAGTTATGTCAGGTAGCTAAAGTAAATGACTCTTTAGTTGCACTAAAATATCAGTTCCCAATTGAAGAACGAGAATTTAAAACAACAGCGATTATTAAAAATGAAAATAAAAATCTTCAAAAAATATTAGTTCAAATTGAAAATTCAGATAATTTAAATACTCAAGAAAAAAATGAATTAACTAATTTTGTCAATCAAACAATCAGTCTAATTCCTTTATTGACCAATGAAGAATTAATGGAATTAGAAACAAAAAATAAAATTCAAAATATTACCAATAAAATCAATGATCTAATTATAAGATTTCAAGATGAGAACTATCCATTTGAAACATCAGAACAAAGAGCAGAAAGATTAAAAGCAGTTGCTGAACAAGGTGATTGGAGTTTAATTAAAGTAAAAGCAGGAACAGGTTCTATTGAAAATACAATCGAAGTTCCATTGATCCCTGAAACCGATAAAGGTTTAAAATTTAATGTTGCTGCTCAAGAATTAAATGCAATCAATGATGAATTTTTTAAATTAAGAAATCATAACCCTGCATTTAAAGCGGCTATGAAGCAAATTAGAGACTCTGTTAAAGTATATAGAGCAAATGCAGAAGAATTAGCTTCAACCTATGCTAAAGATATAGAAAAAATCGCTAGAAGAATAGAGTTTGCAACGATTTATCCACCAACAGCATTAGATGAAATGCAAAAAGCAATAATTGCTTTTGATAAAGTTAATAAAGCAGAACAAGGGGGATTAAGACTGGTTGATGTATTCTTATTTCCCGCAGGAACCATTGTAGCTAGTGGATCAAATTGTTCTGAACAAGGATCTGCTAGATGGTTACCTAAACCTTCAGACACATTAAATAAATTTATTTTAATGTCTAAACCAAGTGTAGGTTACAAAAGTGTGCCATTGCTGTGGATTGATATGATGGATGTCAGTAAAATTATTGGCTTTATTTTGCCAGATTGGATTGCGGATATTTTACCTGGTCAATATCCAGTGCACACAAAAGATGGTGTGGTTGAACAAAACTTTAAAGGACAAGTTTTAAAAGTAGTAACTGGAGATTTCTCACTATTTAAAATTCCTGTTCCTTATGGACATATTTGGGATTCTTTCTTGAGGGTTTTATTAGGCTTGGTGTTTGGAATAGTAATTGGAGTGCCTCTTGGATTATTTATGGGACTTAATAGATTTGCTAAAGGATTTTTTGATCCACTAATTGAACTTTATAGACCGGTACCTCCTCTAGCATGGGCACCTCTAGTTATTTCAGTACTTGGTATTGATAATACTGGTAAAGTATTTCTATTATTCATGGTCTCTCTGTCAATTA
>LIBV01000172.1 GCA_001438335.1 Pelagibacteraceae bacterium BACL5 MAG-120820-bin39 | reverse complement strand
TATAGTTTCCCTTAAATTTATTGGAGATATTGCAATTTTATTAAGATTTTTAGGTTTGGCATATCCTGTTACATAGTTAAAAAATTTTTCTACATCAGATGCTATTAATTTATTACTACTAAATAAGGATAAATCAGTATAAATCTTAGCATTTACAGGGTGGTAATTACCTGTGCCTAAATGAAAGTAAGTTTGAATTTTAGTTCCCTCTCTACGAAGTACTAGAGAAGATTTAGCATGAGTTTTATATTTAGCAAAACCATAAACAATTTGAACACCAGCTTTTTCTAAACTTCTAGATAAAAGTATATTAGACTCTTCATCAAATCTAGCTTTAATCTCGATTACAGCAGTAACTACTTTACCATTTTCAGCAGCCGTAATTAGTGCTTTTACTATGGGTGAGTCCAATGTGGTTCTATATAATGTTTGTTTTATAGCTAAAACTTTCTTATCTATTGCTGCCTGATTTAAAAATTCAATAACGGAATCAAATGTCTCAAATGGATGATGAACAATTAAATCTTTTTTTTTAATTGTTTCAAAAAAATTACTGTTATTTTCTCTAAGTCTTTCAACCTCTCTTGGCTTGAAAGGTTTATAAGTATCTTTTGAATGTTTAATATTACATAATTGATCTATATCTTGAATACCTACCAAGCCAGATACATTATAAATATATTCCTCAATAACTTTTAATTTATCTTTAATAAAATTAACTATTTGTGGATCTGAATTTTCTAGAATTTCCAATCTTACAATATCACCCGTTCTTCTTTTTTTTAAAGCAAGTTCAAAAGAGTGCACTAAGTCTTCTGACTCTTCTTGAAATTCTACGTCGCTGTCTCTTGTAATTCTAAAAATCATTTTACCTGTTGGAATATGATCTGGAAAAATGTCAGAAATAAAAAAGTCTATAACATCATCAATAATAATATATTTATGGATTTTCTTTGGATTCTTTATCCTGATAAATCTTTGTAATGATTTTGGGATAACAATTATTGAATTTAAAGTTTTATTTTTATTCTTTTTTTTTAAATGTAAAACTATTGCTCTTTCTCTATTTCCAATAAATGGAAATGGATGAGCAGGATCTATTGCTGAAGGTGTAAGTAATGGATAAATTTCATCAAGAAATATTTTTTTGAGTTGTTTCTTTTCTTCTTTGTTTAATAAATGCGGTTTTGAAAGACTAATATTTTTTTTTTCTAATATATTGATTAAATTATTGTATATTTTATTCTGTAAATCTAAAAGCTCCTTAGTCTTTTTTATAACACCGTCCATTTGTTCATTCGGTGTAAGTCCATCTGAACTTAAAGACTCTACATCTTGTTTTATTTGACTGTGTAATCCAGCAACACGAACCATAAAAAATTCATCTAGATTCGAACCTGCGATAGATAAAAATTTTACTCTTTCAAATATAGGTATATCTTTATTATTGGCTTCAAGTAAAACTCTTTCGTTAAACTTAAGCCATGAAATTTCACGATTAATAAATCTATCTAGATTATTAAATTTATTTTCAATTAATGATTTATTCATGTATTTATTTATATGCTCGAATTATATGTTATGAGACACGCAAAATCTAGTTGGGATAATCTAGATTTACCT
>LIBV01000171.1 GCA_001438335.1 Pelagibacteraceae bacterium BACL5 MAG-120820-bin39 | reverse complement strand
TTCTTGTGTATATTGCTTGCATGTTTTTCCTTTTATTTATTTCTTATTTTAATTATTTTTTTTAACTTTAATTATTTTAATAGCTTCCTGTGGATAGACAAAAATGTCATGTGACATATTTGAATATCTGGTATCTAAAAAACTCATTCAATTTATAATTGTATGACAAAAGATTCCTGGAATTATTGATAAATATAGCTATGTTTTTAATATGATTGAAAAGTTTAATGGAATTTTTTATTTAATTTTATTCTCAATTCATTTTTTAGGATTAGGTTTTTATGCTTATCAAATGATTATTGATAACAAAAGATATAGAGAAAAATTTCAAATTGATGAAACAGCCGCAACCATCATGCGAATGACAGGTGCAATATTTCTAGGTTCTTTTTTGATGGCTATATATGTTATGTTTGTTAGACCAAATGGTGTTGAAGGAACGTGGGCATTTTTCAATTTAGTTTTTGTGCAAAACCTTTGTGTATTAATTGTCAATACTTACTCAATAAAGATTGATAAAACAGGCCTGAAAAACGATTCTAATGAAGCTGTAATCGCTCCTTTAGTTTTTACAATTATTAGTGCAGTTCTTTGCTATGGATTAGCAGATAAAATCTATATGTATTAAAGCCAGTTAGGAAAAGGCAAACCTTTTTCTTCTAGAAATTTTTTATTAAACATTTTAGTGGCGTACTTTTCACTTTTATCACAAAGAATTGTAACGATAGTTTTTCCAGGACCCAGTTCTTTACCCATTCTAATCGCACCAGCAATATTAATTCCACAGCTAGTACCAAGGCTTAAACCTTCATTTTCAATTAAATCATAAAGTATAGGAAGCGCTTCATGGTCATCAATAGAGTAGGCGTCATCTATTTTAGCATTTTCAAAATTCTTTGTTACTCTACTTGATCCAATACCTTCAGTAATAGAACCACCTTCAGATTTTAATTCACCATTTTTTATATAATTATAAAGAGCAGATCCTTTTGGATCAGATAAAAATATTTTAATATCTTTATTTTTTTCTTTAAGTGCATTACTTACACCTGAAATAGTTCCACCAGTACCCGAAGAACAAACAAAGCCATCTATTTTACCATCTGTTTGCTCCCAAATTTCTTGACCCGTTCCTTCATAATGGCCTTTTGCATTAGCAACATTATCAAATTGGTTTGCCCAGATTACTCCGTTATTATTAGTTGGTCTAAGTTCATCTGCAAGTCTTGCTGCAATTTTTACAAAATTATTATCATCCTTATAAGGCTTAGGTGGAACTAATCTTAATTCAGCACCAAGATTTCTCAATAAGTCTTTTTTTTCTTGAGTTTGATTGTCATTCATTACAATGATGGTTTTATATCCAAGAGAATTTCCTAAGAGACCCAAACCTATACCTGTGTTGCCTGCAGTTCCTTCAACAACTATTCCACCTTTACTAATTAATTTTTTTTCTTGAGCGTCTTTTAGTAAAGCAAGTGCAGCTCTATCTTTAACTGATCCTCCAGGATTTAAAAACTCAGCTTTACCATAGATATTACATCCTGTTAACTCTGAAGCAGCTTTTAGTTTGATTAAAGGAGTATTACCAATACCTGATATGAAATCTTCTTGAGTATTTTTCATT
>LIBV01000170.1 GCA_001438335.1 Pelagibacteraceae bacterium BACL5 MAG-120820-bin39 | reverse complement strand
GCGGAGATAACTTGCTTGATGCTCAGCCTAGAATGGATACGCAGAATAATGAAACGGTTGTTTCATTTAGTTTAGATAGAGTAGGAGCCAAAAGATTTGGTAAAGCAACATCAACAGGTATCGGTAAACAATTAGCAATCGTTTTAGACGGAAAAATTATTAGCGCCCCTGTAATTAGAGATGCAATTGTGTCTGGTTCAGGCCAAATAAGTGGTGGTTTTACATTTCAATCAGCTACTGATTTAGCATTATTACTTAGATCAGGAGCTTTACCAGCACCTTTAAATATTATTGAAGAGAGAACTGTGGGTCCTGATTTGGGCCAAGACTCTATAGATGCAGGAATTATTGCGTTAATAATTGGTTTTTGTTTAGTGATAATTTTTATGTTTGTAAAATATAAAATATTTGGCTTGATTACAAATATCACATTAATAGCAAATCTATTTTTGTTGATTGGAATTTTAACAATTTTTGAAGCAACATTAACATTACCTGGAATTGCAGGGATTATACTAACAGTAGGAATGGCTGTTGATGCAAATGTATTAATTTTTGAGAGAATTAAAGAGGAAATTAAAGATGAAAAAAATAATATTATTGCTTTTGATAGTGGTTATATAAAATCAAGAACAGCAATTCTTGATGCTAACGTAACAACTTTATTAGCAGCAATTATTTTATTTTTTATGGGATCTGGTCCAATTAAAGGGTTTTCAATTACTTTAGGAGTAGGAATTTTCACCACTTTATTTTCTGTTTACTTTATAGCGAGAATGTTAACTGGTCTATATGTGGTTAAAAACAAAGATAAAATAGGTTTAATTTAAATGATACCATTTAATAAATATTACAATCAATTTAATATATTTTCTATTGTATTAATTGTTTTGTCTTTGAGCCTTCTAATTTTCAAAGGATTGAATTATGGAATTGATTTTAAAGGTGGCACTCTAATTGAATTAAGATCTACTGATAACAAAATTAATGTAAGTTCATTAAGAGACTCTTTAAGCCAAATGAACTTAGGTGATGTCTCGGTTAAAAAATTTGGTAATGATCAAGATTATTTGATTAAATTTGAAATAAACGATGCAAAAAATAATGTTATTGAGAATATAAAAACTAGTTTAGAAAATAGTTATGGAAATAATTTTAACTTCAGAAGGGTAGAAAATGTTGGACCTAAAGTTAGTAGTGAATTATTAAAATCAGGTATTATTGCTATATCACTTTCATTAGCTGTTATGCTTATTTATATTTGGATAAGATTTGAATGGCAATTTAGCTTAGGTGCAATAGTAGCATTATTTCATGATGTAATAGTAACTTTAGGTATGTTTTCTTTATTCAGTCTAGAAATTAATTTATCAATTATTGCAGCAGTGTTAACAATCGTTGGGTACTCAATGAATGATACTGTTGTTATTTTTGATCGTGTTAGAGAAAATTTACGTAAATACTCTGATATAAAAATTTATGAATTAACAAATATTTCAATTAATGAAACTTTATCTAGAACTCTATTAACTTCGATTACTACTTTGTTAGCACTGTTGGCGATTTATTTCTTTGGTGGAGAAATATTGAGAGGATTTTCATTTGCAATGATACTTGGTGTAATTTTTGGAACTTATTCGTCAATTTATATAGCTAA
>LIBV01000169.1 GCA_001438335.1 Pelagibacteraceae bacterium BACL5 MAG-120820-bin39 | reverse complement strand
ACACTCTCTTGAATTGTAAAACCTAAATTTTTAAACAATGCACCTATAGCAATAAAACAACAACCTAGCGCTATAGCTGGGCTATCAGGTTTTAAAATAGATCTAAAACCTCTGAGAAAAAATTCTCTTTTAATCATTATTTTGAAATTATCTCAGGGCCCATTACGGTATTGGGCAACCAAGTTGATAACCAAGGAACATAAGTCACCAAAATTAAAAAAACAAAAAGTACTGCCATAAATGGAAGCGCAGCTTTAACTACTTGGGCTAAGCTCATCCCTGTAATGCCAGATGTTACAAATAAATTAAGCCCAATCGGAGGTGTAATCATCCCAATCTCCATATTAACTACCATTATAATTCCTAAATGAATTGGATCTATACCAAGCTCGATTGCTATCGGAAAAACTACTGGTGCAACAATCAATAAAAGTCCTGATGGCTCCATAAATTGACCGCCAATTAATAAAAGAATATTTACCGCAATCAAAAAAGTAAACCAATTAAATCCTGCACTCAACATCCATTCTGTAATTGTCTGTGGAATACGTTCTGACGCTAAAACATGAGCAAATATCAATGCATTTGCAATTATAAACATTAACATAACAGTGGTTTTAGTAGCATCTAAAATAACAGTTTTGGTTTCACTCCCACCAAGTGCTGGTAATAACCCTTTAAACATTATTGTAAAATTGCGCCCCCAAATTCTAAAGCCCTGATAAACTAAATAAATTATTTTAGAGGGGTTGATTGTTTCATATCGCCAAAAAATATATGTTATCATTAAAATAATAGAAAAAATAACTGACCATTTAAAACGAATATTAAGAGTAATTCCCTCAACATCAGCTAAAGCAAAAAAAGATAAAATTAAGCAAACTATTAAAAAAGTTACTCCATAAACTGTTGATTTAAATCCTATTACTGAATCATGAGAATCTGTTTTACGTATCCACGGCTCATGTTTAAAAGGACCCATGTCTCGATAAATGAATATTGCAACAAAAGCAGAGTACACTGCTGCGGCTGCTGCGGCCTCTGTGGGTGTAAATACTCCCCCATAAATACCCCCCATAATAATGACTATAAGAAATAATCCCCAAAAGGCATCTTTTCCACTTGCAAATAGTTCACTTAAACCTTTCCAATCTTCTGCTGGTAAATTTTTGTAACGCGCAACTATATAAATTGCTAACATCAACATCAAACCAGCTACAATACCAGGAATTACTCCTGCCAAAAACATTCTGCCTACAGATACATCAACTGATGCAGCATAAACGACCATAACAATAGAGGGTGGAATTAAAATACCTAAAGTTCCAGCGTTAGCAATAATCCCTGAGGCAAATTCTTTTGAATAACCTACCTGTCGCATTCCAGCGATTGCGACTGAACCAATAGCAACTACAGTTGCCGGTGATGAACCAGATAAAGCAGCAAACATCATACATGCAAGAACAGATGCCATAGCAAGACCGCCTCTAAAGTGACCTACGGAAGCTATTGCAAATCTAATTATACGTTTAGCTACTCCACCTGTAGACATAAAACTCGAAGCTAAAATAAAAAATGGAATAGCGAGTAAAGTATAATGAGTTCCAACACCAAAAAGTGAAATGGCTACTGATGACAATGACTCATTTGTAAATATAGCAACATATAAAATAGATGATAAACCTAATGATAAACCAACAGGAGCTCCTAAAAAT
>LIBV01000168.1 GCA_001438335.1 Pelagibacteraceae bacterium BACL5 MAG-120820-bin39 | reverse complement strand
TTCAGAAAATTTTATATTATTTTGTTTTGCCTGCTTTATAATTGGTACTGGAATTGCATTTACTCATCAATATAGATTTGCTGCAGCTGAAACGGTCCAAAAAAGTGATAGTTCAAGAGCAATCTCAATATTGTTATTAGCAACAATATTGTCAGCACTTATTGGACCTAATGTAGCAAATTTAACTAAAAATATATTTGCTGACCATCTATATGCAGGTTCGTATGTTTCACTATCTATATTAATAATCTTACCAGTATTTTTTTTAATTTTTTATAAAACAGATAAAAATCCAAAAGTAATTGATGAAAATAGTGGAATACAAAGATCCTATTTGGATTTATTAAAAAATCCAATAATTTTACAAGCAATCGTTACTGCAGCTTGTGCATATTCAATGATGTCTTTTTTAATGACTGCTACTCCTATTAGCATGTATAAAATTCATAATTTCACTTTGGGCTCTACGAGTATTGTAATCCAATTACATATTATAGGAATGTTTTTACCTTCTTTATTTACTGGAATATTGATTAAAAAATATGGACATTCTTCAATAATCTATACAGGAACTTTAATTTTTATTCTTAGCATTAGTTTAAGTTTTTATGAGCAAACTTTTATAAATTATTTAATAGCTTTAGTTTTATTAGGGGTTGGATGGAATTTTTTATTTATTGGGGGCACAAGCTTGTTAGTCTTAGGTTATCAAAATAATGAAAAATTTAAAGCTCAGGGTTTTAATGATATTTTAGTTTTTTCATTTCAATCTTTGGCAAGTTTAAGTGCGGGATATTCAATTCTTAAATTTTCATGGAATGAAATAAATTTATTTTGCATTCCATTGATTGTCTTAGTAGTTTTGGTATCTATAAGGGCTGATATTTATAGGAAAAAATTAATTTCTATTAAATCTTAAAAATATTTTATCCATATAATAAAAAAGTGACAAAGCTCTTAAAATCATAAAGATACAAAGAGAAATCCAAACTCCAGTATTAGAATAGAAGTTAGTTAAAATTATTGAAATGATTAAATAAATAGTAACTGAAAAAATCATAGCATTTCGCAATTCTTTAGTTTGAGATACTCCAATAAAGATACCATCAAACTGATAACAAAAAGATGCAATAAAAGGCATAATTATTAACCAAATTGCATATGAGGAACTTAATGATCTTATTTCTGCTATATCTGACATTAAGTTAATTACCCATTCATTTATAAATAGATAGATAATTGAAATTATGAAGCCAGTTAATGAGCTTAAAATGAAAGAGTTTTTAAGAATAGTTTTGAATAAATTTAGATCTTGTTTACCCAAAGAATATCCAACTATACCCTCAGTAGAAAAAGCGTAAGCATCTAAAATAAAAGCTGATAAAAAAACCAGGTTAATTAATATAGCATTGGCAGCAATAAAATCCTCTCCAATTTGACTTCCAAGATAAGTAAACCACAAGAAAGAGAAAGTTAGTAAAATTGTTCGTATAAAAATATTAAAATTGATATTAAAAATATTTTTAATTTTATTTAGATTAGATAATTCATGAAGATTAAAGGATAATTGTGTGTGTTTTTTTAGATAGACAAATGTGTACGCTAGAAATAACAAAGAGGTAATTAAGGCAGATATTAATGTGCCATAAGCAACACCTCTTATATCTAGGTTATAAATTTTTACAAAAAAAATGCTTAAAGCAATATTTAAAATTG
>LIBV01000167.1 GCA_001438335.1 Pelagibacteraceae bacterium BACL5 MAG-120820-bin39 | reverse complement strand
CCTTATATTGATATTAAATGTAATGAGCATTTTGAAACATCACCTACATATAATCCTGCAAAAAAAGATGATGAAAGATTTGATGGATCTAAATAGATTTATTTTTCCATAAAAGAGGAAAATATTCTTCATCTAACAAATCACTATTTTCTTTTTTATATTTTTTATAAATTTTAGCAGTTCCACCTTCATTGGTTGGATGAAACTTTGCATCAGATGGCACACAATGAGATACAATAGCTCTACGATGATCTTTTGAAGTGTTTATTCCTGAACCATGCCACATATATCCATGATGAAATGAAACTCCTCCTGCTGGAACTTCTACGTAAACAATTTCAATTTTTTGATTATTCTTTTCAGCAAAAATATTAAGTTGTTCTTTATAATCTTTTGGAGAATGAAATTCTCCTTTTGGTGGTTGCAATCCCCATTTATGAGATCCTTTAACATATTCTAAAGTTCCAGTAGATTTAGAGGTATTGTCTAAAGACATCCAACAAGTCATCATGGTTTGTGGAATAATCCAATCATCATAAGCTGCATCCTGATGATATCCTAAAGTTTTACCACCTGGTGGTTTCCATAAAACATTATCCTGAATTAATTTTGCTCCCTTCCAATTCATTAAACGAGAACAAGCCTCACCTACAATACTATGACAAACTAATTCTTTAATTAAGTTATCAGATTTCCAGCCATTACAAATTTGACGAGTAACATCTTCAGGATCTTTACCAAATCTCCAATTCCACTCGTCAGGCTCAGTTCCAGTTTCAAATTCACCCTTAAATAAGGCTCAAATTTACTCTTTAATTTATCAATCCACTCTTGGTCAATAAATTGGTCTAAAATTAAAAAACCATCTTCATTAAATTCATCAATTAAACTTTGATTGAGCTTTAGGTTAATCATCTAATACTAAATTATCACAACCCATAATAAAAACTAACATTATTTACTGATTTTATGCATCTTTAAAAAATGATATAAAAATTAAAATTTAAAAAATATGCCTTCATTTGATCTGATCAGTAAAATTAATTATCAAGAGTTTGATAATGCCTTAGCAAATTGCTTAAGAGAAATAAGCAATCGATTTGATTTTAAGGGGTTAAATATTTCAATAGAAAGAAAAGATAAAACAATTACTACCCTGGCGCCAGACAATTTAAAACTTAAACAGGTTAACGAACTATTACAAACTCATCTTATCAGACGTAAAGTTGATCCAAGAGTTTTAAGTTAAAAAACTCTGAAAATGCTACAGGTGGCACCATTAGACAAATTAGTGAATTAAAAGAAGGAATTAGTCAAGAAAATGCTAAAAAAATTATTACACACATCAAAAGTTTAAAACTCAAAATTCAAATAAAAATTCAAGGAGAAGAATTGCGTGCAGATGGTAAAAAACGAGATGATTTGCAAGAAGCAATTGCTGCGATTAAAACTATTGATATAGGTCTACCGATTGAATTTGTTAATTTTAGAGAATAATTTTTAATGGATAAGATAATTCCAGTTATCTATATGTTGGGAATTTTAATGTTGGTACTTCCAGCATTTCTACAATCCAATTCTAAGTTAAAAGATCTTCTTAAAAATTTATCTGTATGGATCATAATCATTATGGTCATTATGACTTTAATATATTTCTTAAGTTAGTGTTGCTAATTTCAAAAAATAAATAAATTGATTTAAAGATCTGAAATATATTCAA
>LIBV01000166.1 GCA_001438335.1 Pelagibacteraceae bacterium BACL5 MAG-120820-bin39 | reverse complement strand
AAGCCCACCACGTCCCCCAAGTAGGCTTTCCCCATATCGAACCTGTAACTAGTGCAATAATATTAAAAACAAATCCAGAAGGTGCCAAACTTTTTGCGATCAAAAAAAAATGTGTGTTTTTAAATATATAACCTGTGATTGATAGAATGGTGATTGCTGAAAAAATTCCCAAACATATCCAAGCAGAAGGAACGTGAACATACATAATTCTTACAGCATGACTTTGCTTATAATCTTCTGGAGATAATATTAACGCCTCTGTTAAGCCAATAGAGATTACTAAAACAAATATGAGCAAAACATACTTAGGAGCTCTAGAGGTAATTGAAAAAATTTTATTTGGTTCAAAATATTTAAACATAATTTTATAAAATGTTTTTAATCTAGAGATTTTTAATTTGAAACATATTTCTGATCAAGAATGTAGAGGGAGATAATAATTAAAAGGGGTATACGTTTTGACACTCTTGATCAGATAATAAATATATAATCAGACGATATGTCCAAGTTTTGAGGAAATTGTGTTAAAAAAATGAAGTCTTAATTTGATTGCTTGAAATAACTAGAGCCTTTTTTGCCTGAAAAAATTTCTTCAATTAACGGGTGTTTAATTGGCTCGTCTGAATCGTCCATTAAAAGATTTTGTTCAGAAACATAAGCTTCATAAGTAATTTCATCATTTTCTGCTAATAAATGATAAAATGGCTGATCTTTTCTAGGTCGTACATTTTTTGGTATTGATTGATACCATTCTTCGGAATTATTGAATTCAAAATCAACATCATAAATTACACCTCTAAATTCAAAGTGTTTATGTTTAACAATATCGCCTATTGAGAACTTAGCTTTTTGAATTGCCATATACTTAGTATGGGGATTTTAAATTTAAAATCAATAGCAAAAATAATAATGTTTTGTGTTGTAGTTAATATGTTAATATCTTTTAGTGAATAAATCTTTTTTAAAATTTGTTACAGATTTTGGTCCATTAGCAATTTTTTTTTTCTACTATTACAATAATGATAAGAATTTAGCGGTTGCAATTCCTCCACTGATAGTTGCAACTTTAATTGCTTTGGGAGTTGTTTGGTTTTTTGAAAAAAAAATTCCCCCAATGCCTCTTTTAAGTGGAATTTTAATTACATTTTTTGGTGGTCTCACTATCTACTTTAATGACCCAATATTTATCTATGTAAAACCCACAATCATCAACATTGTGTTTGCTTTAGCGTTATTTTTTGGGAAATATTTCACCAATGAACCTATTCTTAAAAAAATAATGGGTAAATCAATTCCTTTAACAGATACTGGCTGGGAAATTTTAAATAAGAGATGGATGCTTTTTTTCTTTGGCCTTGCTTTGTTGAATGAATTTATTTGGAGAACTCAAACTGAAGAATTTTGGGTTAACTTTAAGGTCTGGGGTATGCTACCAATAACAATAGTTTTTACAGGTTTTCAAATTCCAATAATAAACAAACATAAGATTGATGCGTAATAATTTAAGATTAGTAGTTAATAATCCTCATAAACAAATAGAAGAGAAACATTTTTTTGAAAAAGAAGAGCTTCAAGTTATCCTAGATTTATATGCGAAAATGGTGTCTGAAGGATCTTGGAAAGATTATGGTTTAAGCATATCAAGTAAACAAGTTAGTTTTAGCGTGTTTAGAAACGCTGCGGAAAATGCCTTGTATAAAATTTGTAAGAACTTTAAGCCTAAA
>LIBV01000165.1 GCA_001438335.1 Pelagibacteraceae bacterium BACL5 MAG-120820-bin39 | reverse complement strand
TTTATGGAAATAGTGAGATTCAATTTGAAATTGATCCATTTAAGAAAAAATGTTTGCTCGAAGGTTTAGACGACATCGCTTTATCTTTGAAAAAATCAGATAAAATTGAAACATTTGAAAACAATTTAAAAAATCAGAAGCCTTGGATATTCAATGATTAAAGTTAAAAAAAGAAAAATATTATTATTACCGGGAGATGGTATAGGCCCAGAAGTAATAGGAGAAGTAAAAAAAATTATCAATTGGTTTAATGACAATAAGTCTTTAGACTTTGAAATTGATGAAGATTTAGCAGGAGGATGTTCTTATGACAAACATGGAACACCTATTACAGATGAGGTTTTTTATAAAGCTTTAGAAAGTGCTGTAATTATGCTTGGAGCTGTGGGTGGTCCTAAATGGGATTCTGTGGAATTTTCAAAAAAACCTGAAAGAGCATTATTAAAATTAAGAAAAGAATTAAAATTATTTGCAAATTTAAGACCAGCTATTTGTTTTGAACAGTTAGTTGATGCATCAACTTTAAAACCAGAAATAGTTTCAGGATTAGATATTATGATCGTAAGAGAGCTTACAGGCGGAATTTATTTTGGAGAACCTAGAGGTATTAAGCCAATTGAAAATGGTGAGAGAAAAGGAATTAACACTCATACTTATACCAGCAGCGAGATTATTAGAGTTGCTAGAGTAGCTTTTGATCTTGCAAAAAAAAGATCAAATAAAGTTACGTCATGTGAAAAATCTAATGTTATGGAGGCTGGCTTACTTTGGAGAGAAGAGGTGCAGGCTTTACATGACAGTGAATATAAAGATGTCGAATTAAGTCATATGTTAGCAGATAATTGTGCAATGCAGCTTTTAAGAAATCCAAAACAATTTGATGTAATTGTAACTGATAATTTATTTGGTGATATGCTTTCTGATCAAGCCTCTATGCTTACTGGGTCTTTAGGACTTCTACCTTCGGCTTCTCTAGGAGCTAAAAATAAAGATGGCGAAATGCGTGCTATGTATGAGCCAATTCATGGTTCTGCCCCTGATATCGCAGGGAAAGGTATAGCAAATCCGATTGCTAGTATTTTAAGTTTTGCAATGGCTCTTAGATATTCTTTAGATTTAGATAATGAGGCAGATTCTTTGGAAAAAGCTGTTCAAGATGTTTTAAATGATGGATTAAGAACCAAAGATATTTTATCTGAGGGCACAAAAGAAGTATCAACCTCTCAAATGGGTAATGCAATTATTTCGAAATTGCAATAATTTCTAATTTAACCTAAACTATCCTAATGCCAAGCTATACTGTTCCATTAGAAGATATGATGTTTCTTTTTGAAAAACTAAGAAACAATAAAAATTATAATGAATTAGAAAAATATAAAGAAGTCACACCAGATCTAGTAAAAGACATTTTGCAAGAAGCAGCAAAGATAAATGAAAACCTAATACTACCTCTTGCAAAAATGGGAGATGAAAATCCAGCAATATTAGAGAATGGAGTAGTTAGAACTCCACCTGGCTATAAAGAAGCTTATCAAAAATATATAGAAGATGGTTGGATTTCACTATCTTGTGATCCAAAATATGGAGGACAAGGTATGCCAAAAACTGTAAGTGCTTTTTTTGATGAGATGCTATCCTCAGCAAGTTTATCTTTTAAATTGTATAGCGAATTAACTATTGGTGCTTACAATTGTATCAATCATCACGCTTCAGATGAAATTAAACAAATGTATTTGCC
>LIBV01000164.1 GCA_001438335.1 Pelagibacteraceae bacterium BACL5 MAG-120820-bin39 | reverse complement strand
AGATTAGCTCCGAGACCTGCACCTTTTAGATAATATTTATTTTTATGAGTTGTGTTAGTTGAATTCCAGTCTGCATAAGCATTTTTATAAACTTGCACCATGCCAAAATCATAAAATGCAAAGATATTAAATTTACTAAATAAATATCTTTTAAGTTCTATGTTTGCTAAATAACCTTGAGATCCAGCACCTTCTCCACTTGGATAAGCTCTAATACCACTGATGCCTCCTAATGAAAATTGTTCTGCACCATCTAAATTCGTATCCGCATATTGTCCTGATAATTTTAAGGTAAATTGATCTTTCGACGTGATTTGTTGGATTTTTCCAATACTAAGGTTAACTTTAGAGAATTTACCATGTGTTTTTGCTGAAAGTTGATCATTTTCATAATCTGTTTCATATCCTCTCAAGTTTAACGAGCCTGAGGTAACTCCTAAATCACCATATGAAATTCCACCAAGGAAAAAATTATCCTGCATATTAAAATTAATACCGGTAGATATTTTCTCAATATATTTGTTGCTAGCTTTTCCAGTAAGAACATTATTGTCGTAATTGTTTTTAGAAATTGAAATATTGCCCTTAAAATCAATATCTTGAATTTCAACAATATCAAATAAAACGCTAGCGTATGTTTCATTGGATGAACCAGAAGGCTTGGTGTCATTAAATGGGGCTCCTAAATTATAAGTCATCTCAGAATATCGAAATGTTGATCGTGCACCTCCATACCCAAGGGGTAAATCAATAGATAGAGCAGCATAATCAGATCCGTTAGTATGAGATTGCATGATATCAAAACTTTCCCCTTGATTTAAAAGACTATGTATCGATAAAGAATTCACTATTCGATCCTCACCTGAAGAGCGAGATCCATGATTGTCAAAAACTGTATTTAAATTTAAAGTTGGTGTATTTTGAACTGATAACAATACATCAGTGCTGCCTTCTTCTTGACCTGGCTGAATATTCGCAATACCCTGTATTCCAGGAATTGAGTTAATGTTGGTAATATTTTTTTCTAATTGATTTGAATTTAAAATTGCGTTTTTTTCTAATTTATAATTTAAAAATTCTTCTAATTTTTTAGAAGAAATATTTAATTTTTCATCAATAATTGCTTCAATAATTGCTTTACCGTACATTGCTTCAACAATTTGAATGATTAATTTTTGCTCTGAGAATATTTGCTCAGGTAATATTGCAGTTGCCCAATATCCTTGCGATCGATAATAATTGGTAACCTCATTAGCCCAACTTTGCATATCGTTAAAACTAAGAGATTGAGGTAATCTTTTTAAAAATATATCTTCAAGTTCCTGATCGCTTATTAATTTATTACCTAAAAATTTTATTCCTTTTATTTCAATTCTTAAGGTTTGTTCTATTTTTTCTTCTTTGACTTCAATTTCTTTTTTTAATGGTAACTCAGGAGCTTTTTCAACATTGCTATAGTCATCAACAATTGGAACTGTTTGAGCGGAGAGATTAGATGTAAAATTGAGGGTAATGATAAAAACAATTGCTCTTAATAGGGTTTTAGGAATTTTTTTATAATTCATTTGTTTCTAAATTTTCTTCATCTTCACTATCAGAATCATCATTAACATCAGAGTCAGGATTATTTTCTGATTCAGATTGATTTTGATTGGAGTTATTATCTGAAGAAGTATCTCCAGCAGGCTCTATTTCTGATGTGGTGCTGTTGTCAGATCCAGATTGATTTGAACTAGAACTATTTTCAGAGGTG
>LIBV01000163.1 GCA_001438335.1 Pelagibacteraceae bacterium BACL5 MAG-120820-bin39 | reverse complement strand
ATTACGTTATTCCCAACTATACAATCATGAGCAATATGAGAAGAAACCATAAATAAACAGTTATTTCCAATACTTGTTAATCCACCACCTCCTTTTGTGCCTGGGTTAATAGTGACATATTCTCTAATTTTATTGTTATCACCTATCTCAAGTTTTGTATCTTCACCATTATATTTTAAATCTTGAGGATCATTACCAATAGATGAAAAAGAATATATCTTATTATTTTTACCTATTTTAGTATTTCCTAAAATGCTTACATGAGATTGTATTTCTGAATTCTCATCTATTTCAACGTTTGGTCCAATTATTGAATAAGGGCCAATTTTTACATTAGTAGAAATTCTTGCTTTTGGATCTACAATTGCCGTATTATGTATCATCTATTATCTTTCAAAAATTTCCTAATATTTTTTGCTGGATATCCCATAACTTTAGAATTATCTGGAATATTCTTTATAACTCCAGAACCACCACCAATTTCAACATTATTTCCAATTTTTAAATGTCCAGATATCCCTGCTTGGCCACCTATTTTAACATTGTCACCAATAATTGTACTTCCAGCTATACCAACTTGACCTGCAACGATTGTATTGTTACCAATTTGGACATTATGAGCGATGTGAATTTGATTATCTAAATAAGTATTTTTTCCAATAATTGTATTAGACATTGATCCTCTATCAATAGTTGATCCACAACCAATCTCAGCAAATTCATTTATGATTACCATGCCAATATGTGGGTATCTATAATTAGAAATATTATTAGGGAAAAAACCAAATCCTTTTTTTCCAATTATACAATTATCTAAAATAGATACATTGTTTTTAATTAAAGTATTTCTAATTAATGTATTAGAACCTATTGTACAATTATCTTCTATAACTACATTCTTTTCAATTATAGTATTGTGGCCAATTATACAATTCTTACCAATTTTTACATTTTGTCCAACTAAAACGTTGTGCCCATATATAACAGAATCTTTAAATTCTGTTTTTGAAATTAATAAAACAGAATTATCAAATTCATCATCCACTGAATCTGGGTAGAAAATTTTAGTAACTTTAGCTACAGCGACCAAAACATTTTCGACTATTAAAACAATACAATTGTCAGAAATTTGATCTTTTAAATTATCTGTAGAAATGCAAAAAGAGGCTTTAGTATTTTTAGCTAACGTTTTGTATTTTTTGGAATGAAAAAAAGTAATACAGCTTTTGTTGGCAGAGCTTAAATTTTTAATATCAATAACTTCTGCGTCTAAATTATTAGTAGATGATGATGCAGAAAGCAATTCTATAATATCTCTGATTTTAAATGGACCTTGATTAGAAAAAAAAGGATTAAACATTCTTCCTTTTTAACAGTAGTATGAATTTGATGTTATCAATAAATATTGCTAATTATTTCTTATCTACAATTGAAGCAGACCAGATAGCATCAGCCATTAATTTGTCACCCACAAATGCTTGACCTTTATACTTCCAGACTCTACCATGAGATCTTATAGCTTCGACATTTAATAATAATTCACAATCAGGGATAACTGGATTCCTAAATCGAGCCTTTTCTATGCCCATAAGAAATACAAGTTTATTTTCATAAGTAGATCTGTCAATGCCATGAGCGGTTAAAGCTGCTGCTGTTTGGCCAAATGCTTCAACTATCAGCACTCCAGGCATTACCGGACTATCTGGAAAGTGACCTTGGACAAAAAAACTATTTTTTTTAACCAACACTACACCTGTGGCAGAACTTAATTTTTTGATATTAGTAAGTGAACTAAT
>LIBV01000162.1 GCA_001438335.1 Pelagibacteraceae bacterium BACL5 MAG-120820-bin39 | reverse complement strand
AAGTTAGTTTCTTCTGAAGTTAGAACAATAGTTGAAACAATAGTTAATGAAAAATTATCAATTTGGTTTGATCAGAATCCTGCTGTTGCAAAAATTATTCTGGCTAAAATAATTCAAGCTGCTTTAGCAAGAGATGTAGCTAGAAAAGCTAGAGAAAATGTTAGACGAAAAGGAGCTCTAGAGTTAAGTGGTCTTCCAGGAAAATTGGCTGATTGTCAAATAGACAAGCAAGAAGGCACAGAATTGTTTATTGTAGAGGGAGATTCAGCGGGTGGTTCAGCAAAACAAGGAAGAAATCGAGCAAATCAAGCTGTTTTACCATTAAGAGGAAAAATTTTGAATACTTACGTAGAAGAAATTTCTTTAAAGAAAAATGGCAATAGTGATGGATCAGAACACAGAACTAAAGCTCTTTCCAAAATGATTTCATCTAATGAAATTGTAACATTGATTAATGCTTTAGGCTTAGATCCAAAAGCACATGAAATCGATTTAAAAGATTTAAGGTATGGAAAAATTATCATCATGACCGACGCTGATGTTGATGGCTCTCATATTAGAGCTTTATTGTTAACTTTTTTTAATAATAAGCCATTTAATAAATTAATTGAAAACGGACATGTTTACTTAGCCCAGCCACCTTTATTTAAAATTAACAAAGGATCAAAAGGTATTTACATTAAAGATGAAAAAGAATTAGAGGATTATATTATTAAAAATAGTAAAGAATTAAAAAAAATGAAAAAGGGTTCAAAAGAGTACATAAAAGAACTTGATCTTGAAAAATCTAAAATGAACATTCAAAGATTTAAAGGATTAGGAGAAATGAACCCTGAAGAATTATGGAGCACTACATTGGATCCTGAAACAAGAAATTTATTACAGGTTCAGTATTCTAAAGATCCAAAAATTGATCAAAAACTGATCCATACTTTAATGGGAAATGATGTTGCATTAAGAAAAGACTTTATCGTCTCTAATGCCATAAATGTGCAAAATCTAGATATTTAATAATGAAGTTTTTTGAAACTTCAAAATATTTTTCTTTAAAAAAATCAACTTATGTTACTTTGCGATGGATTGGAATTTTAGGACAATTAATTTCAATTCATTTAGTCTATTTTTTACTAGATCTAAAATTTGATTTTTTAACTGCAAATTTAATTATTTTTCTTGGAATATTATCAAATTTTTATTTAATTTTTATTTATAAAAAAGTTCAGATTTCTGAGAGGTCTTCTTTTGTATTTTTGCTAATTGATATTTTACAATTAGCTATTTTATTATATCTCACTGGGGGAATCTCAAATCCTTTCATAATTTTTTTAATAATCCCAAGTGTTTTTTCATCATCCAATTTAGGTTTTAAAATTAGTTTATTTTTGGTTTTAATAACAACTTTGTTAATTATAATTTTAACTTTTTTTTATCAACCTTTGCCTTATCCAATAAATTTATCAAATATAATTAATCCATTTGTTTATTATTCAATTTCAATATCTTTAATTATTGCCCTAGTTTTTTTAAATTACTTTGCACTTTCATTTGGAAATGAGTCCAGGATAAGAAAAGAAGCCTTAAATAGAATGGAAGAGGTAATGGCCAAAGAGCATGAAATTTTATCTCTAGGGGGTCAAGCTGCTGCAGCGGCACATTCTTTAGGAACTCCACTATCAACGATAAAGATTATTTCACAAGAATTAATGAAACAGTTTAAAGATAACAAAGATGTTCAAAAAGATATTGAATTATTATCAAGTCAGGTTGAGAGATGTAACCAAATTTTGAAAAAATTAT
>LIBV01000161.1 GCA_001438335.1 Pelagibacteraceae bacterium BACL5 MAG-120820-bin39 | reverse complement strand
CTTAATATTTTTAATATAAAAATTAGAATTTGCATCAATACCATATGTGTAAAAATTTTTATTTTTCAAATTTTTTATTAAATTTTTATTATTTTTATCATCCAAACAAATAAATGATTTACCAAATGATGGAACTTTTTTAATGAATTTTATAAAATGATTATTTAAATCATTCATTGATTTATAAAAATCCATATGCTCTCTATCTATATTTGTTATGATAGAATAAGTTGGTGGAATAAATACGAAGCTACCATCTGACTCATCAGCCTCCAATATTGACCAATCACTTTTACCTAATTTAGCTGAATTTTTTAAAGAATTAATTACACCACCATTAATTATAGTAGGGTCTAATTTTGTTTTTTGAAATATAGAAGAGATTAATGATGTTGTTGTGGTTTTACCATGCGAACCAACCACAACTATATTTTTTGTTAGAGATACAATATTCGCTAACATTTCCCCACGCTTATATATTGGTAGTTTTTTTCGTCTAGCCTCAACTAATTCGGGATTATTCTTTTTTACAGCCGAAGACACAACCAAAATTGTAGCTTTTTTAACATTGTTTTTTTTATGACCAATAAAAATTGGAATTCTATTTGATTTCAATCTATCAATATTTTTATTTAAAATAATATCGCTACCTTGGACTTTAAAACCCTTGCCTTTCATTATTAAAGAAAGACCACTCATCCCAATTCCACCTATTCCAACAAAATGGATTATTTCCGTTTTAGCTAATTCAATTTGCATTTAATAAATCTAATATTTTCTGATTAACATTTTTCCAAGAATTTTGGTTATTTAATTTGATTAAATTTTCTTTTTTTTCAAGATATTCATTATTGTTTGTAAGTATATTAAAAAACATATTTTTTAACTCTATTTTGTTGAAATTTTTTTGATCTATTATCCAACAACTATTATTCTTTTTATAATATAAAGCATTTTCATATTGATGATTATCTTTTGCAGTGGGTAGTGGAACTACAAAAAATGGTATATTTAATAATGATAACTCTGCCAATGTAGAAGCACCACCTCTAGTAATACATAAATCAGTTTGATTCATAATATCAAAAAAATTTGACCTATAAGTAAAAACTTCAGACTCAATATTATTTTTAATGTAAAAATCTTTTAATCTTTTTATATTTTTTTCATTAGTTTGATGAAATACTTTTATTTGAAAATTTTTAGATATTTCACAAAAAGTTTCATTAATTTCATAATTAAATGCATTGGCACTTTGACTACCTCCGATAACTAAAAAATTAAACTTATCATTTTTAGTTAATTTTTTTTTCTTTTCATAAAATATTGCTCTTACTAGTGGATCTATTAAAACAATTTTATTTAAATACTTATTGGGAAACTTTTTCAATAATTTAGAATAACATAATATTTTTTCACTAAATTTTAAAAAAAAATTATTAGCTCTTCCTAGAACCATATTAGGTTCCAATAAGTAAATTTTTATAAAAAGTAACTTTGCTGCTAAACATAATGGAAGCGACATGTACCCACCAGTAGAAATAAGAATATTTATTTTATTTTTTTTTAAAATAAAAACAGACTTAATTGTTAAAATCAGTATTTTAACTAAATTTAAAGGTAATAAATATAAATTATCTAACTTAGGTGTGTAAATTTTAATTTTTCTTATTGAGGTGTTTTCTAAAAACTTTTCTCCTCTTTGATCTGTTGAAATAATTACTTCAAAAGAATTAAATAGATGATCTAATAGAATTTTTGCAGGTATTACATGTCCACCAGATCCACCTGTGGAAATTAAAATTTTTTTTTTCATT
>LIBV01000160.1 GCA_001438335.1 Pelagibacteraceae bacterium BACL5 MAG-120820-bin39 | reverse complement strand
TCGGAAGATAGCCAACATTATTTCCACTCGATGTAAAAACCTTAGCTTTATTTATAAGAAATTTATCTGCAATTATGCCGAATAGTTTTTTGCCTGGCCTCTTACTTAGAGAAACTAAAGCAGATTTTCCAATAAAATCTGGTTTATCTAAATCAACTAATGCACCCAATCCTGCCTCATAAGGATTAACACTCATATCAAAGTCTGTTTTATTGTCTAAGATTCCTGCCTCAATTCTTCTAATTGCCATTGATTGAATACCATCCACTTTTAAACCAAGTGGTTCTCCAATCTCAAGTAAAGTATTCCATAATTTTCTATAATCGGTATCAGGATCAAAAGTGTAAATCTCATATCCAACTTCAGCAGTCCAACCTGTTCTAGATATATAAACATTTTGATCGGCTATTTTGAAATATCCAGAATGATAATATGCAAAACTTTCATCAACAGCTCCATCAGTAAGTGCATTTAAAATATTATAGGAACTTGGTCCTTGAATTTGAATAACTCTTGAATTTGGATCAGTAACTTTTACATCAAAGCCTTTTTTATGAGCCATTAACCATGTTTCTAAGGCACCATCTGGTTGAACATACCAAAATTTATTTTCTGCTAATCTAAAAAATACCCCATCTATAAATATACCACCATCATCATTACAAGCTATTGCATATCTTCCTCTATTCACTTTCATGGAAGAGATAGTTCTACTAAAAACTTTATCTAAAAATTTAGCTGCATCGGGTCCTTCTATTTGTATTGGTTTTTCTGGAACATCATAGAGCACCGCTATCGTTCTAAGATGCCAATACATATCTTCTAAATTATTATTTAGAGAAATAGGGTAAAATCTTTCTGCATACACACCGTATTTATTATTTTCTTTATGATAGAAATTAAAATAGGGCCCTTTATCAAATCTCTTTGTGCCAATTGGCAAACTACTTATTTCGGAATAAATAGGATGGCTCATAAAACTATTTTATATAAAACTTATTGATATTCAATCTTTATTTAAATAATTGAACCAATTCATTTAGAGCATTATCAATATTTTGTTTATCTTGCTTTAAAAGATTAATAATGAAAAACCCAGTACCTTGCATACGAAGATTAGTATTCTTTAATTCAATGTGAATGTGATTAGTATTTTCTATTTCTAAATTTAAAAAATCATCAACAAACTTTTGGGTTTTGTCTTGTTTTAAATCAGGATACCAAATCATATAACACACGTCTTTAAATTGACTATAAGTGTGCTTAATAAGTTTTAAGACTTTGTCATATTCATTTTTAAGCTCATAAGAAGGATCAATTAATACTAATTTTTGACTTTTAGAACTTGCAATCATCTTAGTTAAATTAGAATAAGCATCTGTATTATCTATTTTAACATTACTGTTACCTTCAAAGTTTTTCTTTAAATTTAAATACTCATTGCTGTGTAACTCATTTAGATAAATGGTGTCTTTCTTATCTAAAGTAAGTAAAGCAAATTGAGCTGCACCTGGATAAAGGGATATCTTTTTATTGTTATTCGCTAAATGAATTAAATCTAAATAATCCTTAATATAAAGATCGGTTATCTTGTTATTTAAGACTTTTAATATTCCAGTTAAATACTCTTTATTTTTCTGCATAAACTTATCTTCAAATGGATAAGTGCCTGCTCCTGCAAAAGGATCAATAAAGGTAAAAGGTTTTTTAGTTTTTAAGTGATTAAGTAAATAGACTAAAATAAAATGTTTAAAGACATCTGCAAAATTTCCTGCATGAAAACCATGTCGATAACTAAGCATTTAAATAATCTTTAATATTGTTTAAAAGTAATAATATA
>LIBV01000159.1 GCA_001438335.1 Pelagibacteraceae bacterium BACL5 MAG-120820-bin39 | reverse complement strand
CCTGTAATTGCTACATTAACACCTTCTTTATGTTTTGCTAAATAAACTCCAACTATTGCATATCTCGAAGCTGGATTTGGATGTTTTTGATAATCTGATTTTTCAGGAATTTGAAATTCTACAGCCTCTACTAACTCACCTTTTTTTAGTGCTGTTTCAAACATCCCTTTGAAAAATTTTGCAGCTTCAATTTTTCTCTCATTGGTATGGATAACTGCGTTAAGTGCCATACATGCTGAGGGATAACAAGCAGATGGATCATTGTTAGAGATTGATCCTCCGATGGTCCCTCTATTTCTAACTTGAGCGTCACCAATTCTTCCAGCTAATTTTGCAAGAGATGGAATAGCTTTTTGAACATCTTTTGAGGAAGCAACCTCACCATGTTTAGTTGTTGCACCAATAGTGACCGTCTTAGAGGTAACTTTAATGCCTGAGAGATTTTTTATTTTTTTAATATCAATTACATCCTTATAGCTAGCTAAACCTAATTTAATTGATGGAATTGTAGTCATACCTCCAGCTAAAAAAGCAGAACCAGAAGAGGCTAACTTAGATGCTTCTTTAACATCTTTTGGTGCGTGATAATTAAATGATTTCATATTTTTCTCCTTATGCTGCTTTAGCGTTAGATTTTTTCATAGCTTTGCAAGCCTTCCAAACTTTTTCAGCTGTAGCCGGCATTGAAATTTCTTGACCACCTAAGGCATCAATAACTGCATTCATTACTGTTGGCGGTGAAGCAATTGCTCCAGCTTCTCCACAACCTTTCACTCCTAACGGATTAGAAGTTGCGTGAGTACAAGTAAAGCCTAAATTAAACTCTGGAAAATTATCTGCTCTAGGCATGGTATAATCCATATAAGAAGCAGTCATCAATTGTCCTGTTTCATCATACTGAGTATTTTCATGCAAAGCTTGACCAATTCCTTGAGCGATTCCTCCATGAACTTGTCCTTCAACAATCATTGGATTTACTATTCTTCCAAAATCATCAACTGCTGTGTATTTTTCAACTTTAACATTACCTGTTTCAGGATCAATTTCTACTTCACAAATATGTGAACCTGCTGGAAAAGAAAAGTTTGATGGATCAAAAAAAGCAGACTCGATTAATCCTGGCTCATCACCTTCTGGTATTGGTGATTTCATCTCATCTCTTTGTCCAGGTAAATAACAAGCAAAAGCAATTTCACCTATCGTTTTTTTCTTATTAGATTTAAGAGCAACAAACTCACCATCTTTAAACTCGATTTCATCTTCATTGACTTCAAGCATTTTAGCAGCAACCCTCTTACCTTTTGCTATAATTTTTTTACAAGCATTAACAATTGCAATACCACCTACAGTCAAGGATCTTGAACCATAAGTTCCCATTCCAAATGTTCCTTTATCTGTATCCCCATGGACAACATCTATATTTTCCATTGGAACCCCTAATTCATCTGCTGCAATTTGAGCAAAAGTTGTATCATGACTTTGACCATGACTATGTGAACCCGTAAATACTGATATTTGTCCTGTAGGATTAAATCTTACTTCAGCTGACTCCCAAAGACCTACTCCGGCACCTAAAGACATAACTGCTGCTGATGGCGCAATACCACAAGCTTCAAAGTAAGAAGAAACACCTAATCCTCTTAATTTTCCATTAGCCTCTGATTGTTTTTTTCTTGCAGCAAATCCAGCATAATCTGCCATCTGTTTTGCTTTTTCTAATCCAGCAACATAATCTCCAGAATCAACAGTGTGGACTAATGTTTGTTTAAATGGAAACTGAGTTGGAAAATTTTTCATTCTAATTTCAGTTTTATCCATACCTAATTCCATAGCTGCTTTTTCAACTAATCTTTCAATAGTATAAGTGG
>LIBV01000158.1 GCA_001438335.1 Pelagibacteraceae bacterium BACL5 MAG-120820-bin39 | reverse complement strand
CCTTTTCGGTTTACTCCTATTACTTCCGCTCCTAATAAACTGATATGCTTAATCATAGATCCACCCAATGCGCCGGTTCCAACAACTACAACTTTTCTGCCTCGGATTGGTTTTCCTAATAAAGAAAGAAATTTTTTATTTTTTTGATTTGTAATTATTCTAGTCATATGGTTTTGCAGCATCAAAATGCTCATTAAACCAAACTCACCAGCTTTAATTGCATGAACACCACTGCTATTTGTTAAAACTAAATCATCTTTCATCCAATTAAATGGGGCTAAATGATTAACTCCCGCAGAGGTCACATGGATCCATTTTAAATTTGGAGCAATTTCTTTTAAATTTTTGGTTGGAAAATCCCAACCAAGTAAAATATCTGAGTTTTTCATTGATGGCACAAAATGATCATCATCCCAATCAATTAAATATTCAATTTTATCTCTTAGTTCTGGATTTTTGTTAAGTTCTGTTTCAAATATTTCTTTAGTTATCGTAACATTTTTTTCACCTTCAGGATCACAAGGTAAACAACCATGTTTCCAATGATTATTTCGGATATGAATTTTAATTTTTTTATTCATCCTTAGATATTTAATTTATCTTTTATCATGTAAAACCAAACAGCCATCCTAAAATAAAGTATTCTTAACTTAGGAAAAATAAACTTTTTAGGTAATCCTTTATAAATTTTTGAAATTTCTAAATCTTTACTATTGGATGAAAAAACCAACTTAGATAGTTGTTTTCCAGTCCAAGGTGCAGAACTAACTCCTACTCCACTATAACCAAATCCGTAATATATTTCTTCATCTTGAATTTTTCCAATCGATGGTGTTAATTTTTGCGACAATGCAATGAGGCCTCGCCATTTATACTCGATATTAATATTGGACCAACTTGGAAAAATTGATTTTAAAAATACTTCTATTTTTTTTGACATTTCTTCATTAGACTTATCGCTGCCAACTAAATCTCCTCTTGTGCCAAATAATATTCGATTATCTGGTAGCTTTCGATAATAATGCAAAAGATTTCTGCAGTTTACTATTGGGTTATAAGTTTTGAAATTATATGCATCTAATTCTTCATTAGTTAATTTTCTAGTTACAATAATATTAGAGATCACTGGCAGTATTCTAGAATTTAATTGAGGAATTAAACCTTCTTGGTAAAATCCATTGGTAGCAATAACTATTTTTTTTGTTTTAATTGAACCTTCTTTACTCCTTAAAATATAATTATCTAAATTTTTTTCTACTTTAGTAATTAAAGTATGTTCAAAAATTTTTAATTTTTTTGAAATTGCATAATGTGTAATTCCATTTACAAATTTCAATGGATTGATTGCAAAACCTGGTTTATAGGACACAGCTCCAAATTGTCCTATTCCGCCATGACCTATCTCTGAAAATTCTTCCTTTGAATAAATATTAGTTTCAATTCCAAATTCCTTTCGATAGATTTCTGCTTGTTCTTTGATTTGGCCAAATTTACTTGGATGATGTGCAACTATAAAATTTTTATCTCCTGTCACGTCGCAATCAATTTTATAATCTTTAATTATATTTCTTGTATAATTTGACCCCTCAATTGAATTTTTAAAAAATCTCCTTGTTTCTTCTCTTCCATAGATTTTTTGCATTTTTTGGTATGGCATTTTACTTGGAGGGAAACTGCAAAATCCACCATTTCTAGATGATGCACCCCATCCTATTTTTCCAGCATCAACTAAAATTACATCTAAATTATAGTTTTCAATTAAATTAATTGCACAAGATAATCCGGTATATCCTCCCCCAATAACAACTATTTCTGCACTTGTGTCTTTGTTAAGTTTTTCTAAATCAAAATTAGTATTAGATGTATCTTCCCAATAACTTTTGATTGGCGTATCAAATTTATAAATATCAGGATGATATAAATTATTCA
>LIBV01000157.1 GCA_001438335.1 Pelagibacteraceae bacterium BACL5 MAG-120820-bin39 | reverse complement strand
GCAGGTATTATATTAAAATCTCCACCAAGAATAATATTGGGATTTTTTTTTAACATTGATTTTAATTGTTTAACTAAATTATCTAACCAATCTTTTTTATATTCATATTTTTCTGTATCAACAGGGTTTCCATTTGGGGTATAGATATTTATCAATTGTATAATTTTTTTTTGATAAGTTAATTCAGCTGAAATAATTCTTGATTGTTTTAATTTATCTTTAATTAAATCAGTTTTAATGTTTGTTAATTTGTGTTTTGAAATTATAGCTACACCGTTATAGCTTTTTTGACCATAAACATGAGATTCATAATCCATTGAAGAAAAATCATCATAGGGAAAGTTTAAATCTTCAGTCTTAATTTCTTGCATCATTAATATATCTGGTTTGTATTTAACAAGATAACTTTTGATGTTTTCAATACGAGCCCTAACAGAATTTACATTCCAGGACGAGATAAGCATTATAGTGAGAAAGAAACTCCACAACCACAAGAGGATTTGGTCTGAGGATTAGTAATTTTAAAAGTTTCACCTATTAATTCTGACACATAGTCTACTTCTGATCCTTTAAGTAAATCAGCTGAAGTTTTGTCGATAAGAATATTTTCAAAATTTAGATCATCATCATTTTTATTTGAATCAAATGTAAATTCGTATTGAAAACCTGAACAGCCACCACCTTTGATTGCGATTCTAAAAAAGGAACCTTTATCTTTTTTAGTCAGTAAGTTATTGATCTGTTTTAATGCTTTATCAGTAAATTTAATTTCTTTAATCATGAGTGAACACTGTTATTAGTAATATAATGCTTAATTATTTAAATTAAAGTATGAAAAAATATTTAAACTTAGGACAATTTAAAAGTAGTGGTAGATTACACAAGGAACCTACGTCTAAATATCGATCTCCATTTCAAAGAGATAGAGATAGAATTATTCATAGTGCCTCTTTTAGAAGGCTAAAACATAAAACCCAGGTATTTGTGAATACAGAGGGAGACCATTTTAGGACAAGAATAACACATTCCATTGAAGTGGCTCAAATAGCAAGATCAATCGCTAGATATTTAAATTTAAATGAAGATTTAGCAGAAACTCTAAGTTTAGCTCATGATTTAGGCCATACTCCATTTGGTCATGCAGGAGAGGATGCTCTTAATGAATGCATGCAAGAGTTTGGTGGATTTGACCATAATTTACAAACATTGAGAATAGTGATGTTTCTAGAGAATAAATATTTAAAATTTAGAGGTTTAAATTTATCAATTGAAACTTTGGACGGATTACTAAAGCATAATGGACCAGCTACCAATATTGAGTTGATTGAAAGTTTAATTGGATTAAAAAACTTTAAAAAAATGATTAATTTTAAACACTATCCTTCATTAGAAGCTCAAATTTCAGCAATATCTGATGATATCGCTTATAACAATCATGATATCCAGGATGGGATTAATGCCAATTTATTCAAAATTGAAGAATTAACTGAAATAAATTTTTTTAAAGACATTTATAAAAAATATAAAAAAATTATTAACAAACAGAATTATAAAATTGTTACATATCAAGTTATTAGAAACTCAATTGATTTAATGATTAAAGACTTAATTAACAATACTAAAAAAAATCTTAAAATTTATAAAATTAACTCTATTAATGATGTTAAAAATGCAAAAAATACAATTGTAAATTTTTCTGAAAAAATTCAAAAATCTGAAAAAGAGATTAAATCATTTTTAAGATTTAATATGTACAATAATAAAGAAGTTTTAAATAAAAATGAAAATGGTAAAAAAATTATAAAAAAATTGTTTAAAATTATAAAATCTAATCCTAGAAAATTTATTAAAGATCGAGAATTAGATAAAAATAAATTTAGATCAATTTCAGATTTTATATCTGGTATGACAGATCGATATGCTATTAATCTTTACAAAAATCTTAAATGAATATTTTTGATATATACTTAGATAAAA
>LIBV01000156.1 GCA_001438335.1 Pelagibacteraceae bacterium BACL5 MAG-120820-bin39 | reverse complement strand
CCTAATAAGGTGAAGTAAAGTTTCTGAACCACTAATTTCAGCTAATTCTACTTCAAATTCAAAACCTTTTTCACTTAATTCAATATCGGAAGCTCTAATTCCTAAATTAAAATTTTTATCTTTCAGACTAGATAGATGATTTGGAATATCTATTTCTATTCCTTCAAATCTAATTTTATTAGATTCTATATTGGCTTTTAAAATATTCATTGGGGGATCATTGGAAATTTCTGCAACTTTTAATGTCTTTGGATTTTCAAAAATTTCTTTTGCAGGCCCAACTTGTAAAACTTTTCCCTCATCAAGAACAATAACTTCACCATTAAGCTCCATAGCTTCTCTTGGATCAGTTGTTGAAAATATAACAATGCTATCTTCAGATAGACCTTGTGAAAAAATATTTTTAAATTCTTCTCTTAATTGCTCTCTTAATTTATAATCTAAATTAACCAATGGCTCATCTAGTAATAAAATCTTTGCATTCTTTACCAAAGATCTCGCTAAAGAAACTCTTTGTTGTTGACCACCTGATAATTCTTGAATTTTTCTTTTTTCGTACCCCTCTAAACCAACTGATTTGAGCGATTTTAAAACTAAATCATTTATTTCATTAATGTCTACTTTCCTTTGTTTAAGGGGGAAAGCAACGTTCTCAAATACATTAAGATGCGGATAATTAATAAATTGCTGATAAACCATTGCTATATTTCTTTCCCAGACTGGAACTTTTAAAAAATCCTTATCCTCAAATTTCATTTCACCCTTATCTGGAGTTAATAGCCCAGCGATAGTTTTTAATAATGTTGTTTTTCCTGATAAAGTTCTTCCAAGAATAGTATAAATGTTTCCTTTTTTGAAATTAAAGGACACTTCATTTAGATGAAACTGTTCATCTGGTTTGTATGATAAATTCTCAGCAATCAAATTCATTACTTAATAGCTCCAGATAAATTTCCTTTTGACAAATATCTTTCTACAATAAATGCAACAATTATTAATGGCGCTACTGAGACTAAAGCAGAAGCAGATAAACTCCACCAAGGTGTAATGGATGAATTTAAAGCTACAACTTTTACTGGCAATAACTGTACTTCAGTAAAAGTTAAAATAAATGCAAAGAAAAAATCAATCCAACCAAATATAATACAAAACATTCCTGCTACAATTAAACCTGGTATTGAATTGGGTAAAACTACTTTAAAAAATGCTTGATATGGATTACATCCATCAATTAATGCTGTCTCGTCTATTTCTCTTGGAACTTTATTAAAAAAATCAACCATAATCCAAACTGCAATTGGCATTAGTAAAACAATATAAACAACTATTAATCCAATTAAACTGTCTAATAGATCAATTGCACCCAAAAATAAAAAAAATGGAATTGATAAAACAATTGGTGGCATAATTCTTTGTGAAATAAAGAAAAATGTAATGTCATTATTTTTTACAAAACCAGCCTTAAATGTAAATCTTGAAAGCGCATAAGCAGAAAGAGTACCAAGCACTATACTAATAAGACTCGCAGTGCAGGTTACAAACAAACTATTAAAATAAGGTTCAATAATATCAACCCCACCATTTGCAGGAGATTTAATTAGGACTTTCCAACCTTCTAATTTAGGTTCAAAATCAACCCAAGGAATATAGGTTGCACCTCCATTTACTGAATTAAAATCTTTAAAAGAAGTTGTAAGGGCCCAAAGAAAAGGTGCTACTACAAAAACTGTCCAAATTGTTATGAAAGAATATTTTAAAAATTTGTATAATTTTCCCATATCTAATCTTTAAGTAATAATTTAGTTAATCCTTTTGCAATAAAAGTTAAGCTTATGATCATAATAATTAAATAAGTGAATGACATTGAAGCTGCATAGCCCATCTGAAACTCCCTTAACCCCTTAATAAAAATATAAAAACTAGAAGTTTCAGTTGAGGTGCCTGGACCTCCTGAGGTCAAAACGTAAACTGTATCCATTATTTTTGA
>LIBV01000155.1 GCA_001438335.1 Pelagibacteraceae bacterium BACL5 MAG-120820-bin39 | reverse complement strand
AATGAGTCATTATCATCAGTTGCTATTTCACTTTTTGGTGTAGGGACTCACTATACATTATTAGCTATTCCTTTTTTTATTCTAGCTTCAAGTTTTATGTCAACTGGCGGTGTTGCTAAACGTCTAATCCGTTTTGCAATTGCTTCTGTAGGCCATTTTAGAGGAGGTCTTGCAATGGCATCAGTTCTTGCTTGCATGATGTTTGCTGCATTATCAGGATCATCGCCCGCAACTGTAGTAGCAATAGGATCAATTGCAATTGCTGGAATGCGTCAAGTGGGTTACTCAAAAGAGTTTGCTTCAGGTATTATTGCTAACGCTGGAACACTTGGTATTTTAATTCCTCCTTCAATTGTTATGGTCGTTTATGCAGCTTCAGTTGACGTTTCCGTTGGAAGAATGTTTTTAGCAGGAGTAATTCCTGGAATAGTTGCTGGTTTAATGTTGATGATAGCTATTTACATAGTTGCCCGTTATAAAAATTTACCAGCTGAGGACTGGAAAGGTTTAAGTGAATTATTGGCTAGTGGTAAAGATGCTTTTTGGGGATTATTTCTTATAGTCATTATTATGGGTGGTATTTATGGTGGTGTATTTACACCAACAGAAGCTGCAGCTGCTGCAGCTGTTTATTCAGCATTTGTAGCAATATTTATTTATCGTGATATGGGACCCTTTAAAAATGAACCATGGATACGTCAGTCAGATTCTAAAGACTCAATAATTGGTTTTAAAGCAACAGTTTATGGAATCACTTTTCTAATAGTTTGTTTGATTTTATCTTTTTTTGCTTTGTCCGATGTTGAGGATGTAACTTTTTCTGGACGTTTTAAATGGTCACTAATTTCATCAATTTCTTTAATGATAATTTATATTTTTTGGCGTCATAAATCACTTAATCCATCAAAAATAGTTTCATTAATTTACCAAGGGTTTGGTATTTGGACACGTAACTTTCTAATAATGTTTAAAGGTTTATTACCCGCACTTGGAGGCAGTGAAACTAAACAAGTAGTTCTTGATGCTACTAAAACCACAGTCATGTTGATGTTTATAATTGCAAATGCTCTTATATTTGCTCATGTATTAGCATCAGAACGCATACCTCAAACCATTACAGAATGGATGCTAAGTTCAGGTTTTAACTGGTTTACTTTTTTAATTGCAGTTAAATTCTTTTATTAATTGGTGGCAGTTTATGGAGCCATCTGGTCTTTTGTTAATTGTAGCACCTGTTGTTTTTCCAATTGCAATGGAACTTGGAATTGATCCAATACATCTAGGTATTATCATGGTAGTAAATATGGAAATTGGAATGATTACTCCACCAATTGGACTTAATTTATTTGTGACCTCAGGAATTACAGGAATGAGTTTGACCCAAGTAGTAAAAGCTGCGCTGCCATTTATGGCGGTTCTTTTTGTTTTTTTAATATTAGTTACTTATGTTCCTTGGCTATCAACTTGGCTACCTACTACTGTAATGGGTCCTGAGATTATTTCAAAATAATGATTAAAAGAGAATTTTTTTTAAGAGGTTTTAGATCTATTTTAAAACCTGATAGTCCAGCTATAGCATTGGGTTGTTGTTTTATCGCTATAGGGGCATTATTTAAAAATTTAGGATTTACAATTCAAGAGAGTGTATTTTCTACAATGTTGACATACGCATTGCCAGGTTCTTTGGTCATGGCAGAGTCTATTTTGGTTGGAGCTTCCTTACTTTCAATTTTTGTTGCAGTTTGGTTTGTTAATGCGCGTTTGTATCCAATGGCAGTAGCATTATTTCCCATCATGATGCACGAGGAACAGCCTAAGTGGAAATATTACTTATCATGCCATTTTATTGCAATATCAGCATGGTTGATAATGAGAAGCAATTATCAAGAAATTGAAAAAAAATATAGAGTAGATTTTTGGATTGGCATAGGAACAGCTACTTGGACAGTTTCAATTATTGGAACAATTTTAGGTTTTTATTTATCTGAGTATCTT
>LIBV01000154.1 GCA_001438335.1 Pelagibacteraceae bacterium BACL5 MAG-120820-bin39 | reverse complement strand
CCAGAAAGTTTAGTTCAACTTTTATCTACAGATTATAAATTTGCAGTATCATTTTCAATTTTAGTTATTGTATTACTCTATCGCCCATCTGGAATTTTTAAAGGGAAAGTATTGTGAGAAAAAACCTTAATGTAATAGTAGCTTATTCAATCATGATGGGCCTAATCATGCTTGTAGGTTTTTTTCAATCTTGGAACATGGCTTTGTCTATTTTTAACCTATGTTTAATTTCAGCTGTTATGACAATGGGAGCAAATATTCAGTGGGGTTATGCGGGGTTAATTAATTTTGGAATCATGGGCTATACCGCTTTAGGAGGTTTGGCTGCAGTATTAATTTCTGTTGATCCTGTAGAGGAGGCTTGGAGAGTGGGTGGTTTTGATATTCTTATGTGTTTTTGGTTTATTGTTGTAATGATTTTAGTTGTTAGATTTATCTTGAAAAATTATGCAAAATCAAAAATAAGAACTTATTCAGTTGCAGCAATTATAATATTGGGAATTATAATTATAAGAGTTACAGCAGAACCAGGAATTGAAGCGATTGAAGCTGTTGATCCAGCAACAACAGGTTTTTTAGGAGGTTTTGGTCTTCCTATAATTTTTTCATGGATAGTTGGAGCTTTATTTGCAGGAGGCTTAGCGTTAGTTGTGGGTAAAGTCGCCTTAGGATTACGATCTGATTACTTGGCTATTGCTACATTGTTAATTTCAGAAATTGTTATTGCCATTATTAAACATGAGGATTGGTTAACTCGTGGTGTTAAAAATGTAATTGGTTTAAAACGACCAGCACCTTATGAAGTAGATTTACAAACAACCCAATGGTTTATTAATTTAGTAGAAAAGTTTAATTCTGGAAAATTAAACGTAATTTCTGATATTGCTGAAAGACAATCAGTATTAAATCAGCTTGTAATTGAAGGCTCTTCTGTCTTTGTCAAACTATGTTATTCGGGATTATTTTTAATTGTTGTGGTTTTTCTTTTAATCTTAACTCAAAAAGCACTGTATTCCCCATGGGGAAGAATGATGCGAGCTATTCGAGATAATGAAGAAGCCGCAAATGCGATGGGTAAAAATGTTGTTAAGCAACATTTGTTTATTTTTATTTTAGGATCAGCGATAGTTGGAATTGCAGGCGCTATGTTGGTTACTCAAGATGGTTTGTTTACGCCTGGTAGTTATCGGCCTATGAGATATACATTTTTAATCTGGGTTATGGTTATTGTTGGTGGAAGTGGAAATAATTTTGGTGCCATTTTAGGGGGTTTTGTGGTTTGGTTTTTATGGATTGAAGCAGCACCAATTGCACTATTTTTAATAAATTTGTTCACTTCAGGTTTATCAGAAACTCATGCTTTAAAAGTGCACTTGATAGAAAGTGTGCCTTATTTTAGATATCTTATGATGGGTATGGGTCTTTTGCTAATCATGAGATATAGACCAAAAGGTATACTTCCTGAAAAAATAGAAATAAAATAAAGATTATGAGATATGTTTTATTAGGTATTGCAATAGGATTAGCAATTTACCTTGCTGATAAATATATCATTTAATGAATTTGTTAAATTTTCTTAATTTAGATATTAACAATTTTATTATTTTTGCATTAATTATACTCGTAGCTTCAATTGTAAGAGGTTTTAATGGGTTTGGTTTTTCTGCAATTTCGGTTTCAGGTTTATCATTTATACTTCCAGCAATAGAAATAGTTCCAATAATTTTATTATTAGAAGTTTTTATCAGTATTTTTATGATTCCATATATTTGGAATAAGATTGATTGGAAATTTGTTTTTCAAATATTAATTGGAATTATAGTCGGCTCTCCTATAGGTCTTTTTTTATTAAAGTATTTATCACCAAATATAACTCATCTTATAATTTGTGTAGTAGTAATCTTTTTTTCATTGTTGCTAATGAAGGGATATACCAATTCAAAGATTAATAATTTAATTTCAAAAATAGTGACAGGTATAATTTCAGGAATTGTTAATGGTTTTTCGACTTTAGGAGGTCT
>LIBV01000153.1 GCA_001438335.1 Pelagibacteraceae bacterium BACL5 MAG-120820-bin39 | reverse complement strand
TTGGATTTTTTGCCATGGTTTTTACAAGTTCTTTTTTTAGCGCTCCTTTAGCTGATAATCCCAGGAAAACATCAGCACCTTTTATAGCCTCTGCCAAAGTTCTTTTTTTAGTCTCAATAGCATGTCTTGACTTCCATTGATCCATCCCTTCAGCTCTACCCTTATAAATAATTCCTTTTTTATCAAGCATCGTCACATTTTCATGAGGCACTCCTGAATTTTTAAATAATTCTGTACAAGCTATTGCTGATGCTCCCGCACCATTCACAACAACTTTGATATCTTTGATTGATTTACCACTGATATCTAATGCGTTAATTAGAGCAGCAGTTGTAATAATTGCAGTACCATGTTGGTCGTCATGAAATACTGGGATATCTAAAATTTCTTTTAATTTTTGTTCAATAATAAAACAATCAGGTGCTGCTATATCTTCTAAATTTATACCCCCAAAACTTGGAGCAAAATTTTTAATAGAATTAATTATTTCATTTGCATCTGAACAATCAATTTCTAGATCTATAGCGTCTATGTCTGCAAATCTTTTAAATAAAACTGCTTTACCCTCCATTACTGGTTTTGAAGCTAGGGCACCTAAATTTCCCATACCTAAAATAGCCGAACCATTACTTATAACTGCTACTAAATTTCCTTTACTAGTATAGTCATAAGCTGCTTCAGGATTTTCATAAATTTTTCTTACAGGCGCCGCTACACCTGGAGAGTATGCTAGAGCAAGATCTCTTTTGGTAGTCATATTTTTTGAAGATATAATTTCGATTTTTCCAGGTCTTATATCTTTATGGAAATCTAAAGCTTCTTTATCAGTATAATGGTCTATCTTAGTTTTTTTCATTTAAGCTAATTAGGTGTACAATAGGGTAAAATTAAGACTAATATGATTTATGAACCTAATTAAGTCAACAGGGACTTTTGGATTTTTCACGATAATTAGCCGATTACTTGGCTATTTAAGAGATATATTGATAGCAATATTTCTTGGAGCAGGTTTTTTAGCTGATGCTTTTTTTGTAGCATTTAGAATTCCTAATACTTTTAGAAGATTGTTTGCCGAAGGCACCTTCAATGCTGCCTTTGTCCCAAGTTATGCTTCTGAAATTGTTAAAGGTAAAAAAAATTCTAACGAATTTGCAAATCAAATTTTTAATTTATTATTTTTAGGTTTATTTTTTTTAGTTCTTCTAATTGAAATTTTTATGCCAGTTTTTGTGTCGTTAATTGCTCCTGGTTTTATAGACGATAAAGATAAAATGGAACTTGCAATAACTTTAACTAGAATAACATTTCCTTTTTTGTTCTTTATTAGTTTAGCTTCTTTTTTTTCAGCTATTTTAAATTCTCATAATAAATTTGCCGCCGCTGCAGCAGCCCCTATAATTTTAAATTTAGTTTTAATTTGTATATTATTTTTTTCTAAAAAATTAGATGATCAACTTGTTTATTATCTAGCATATGGGGTTTCAATTGCTGGAGTTTTACAATTATTTTTTTTATACGTATTTGTAAAAAAATTTTTTAGTTTAAAATTTACTTTTAATATTAAGATAAATGAAAAAGTAAAATTTTTTTTTAAAAAATTATTACCTAGCATATTTGCTTCAGGTGTTACCCAAATTAATATTTTAGTTGGTACTATAATTGCCTCATTTCAAGCAAGTGCTGTTTCTTATTTATATTACGCTGATCGAATTTATCAGATAAATTTAGCAATCGCAGGTATCGCCATTGGTGTTGTGATTTTGCCTCAACTTTCAAAGTATATACAATCAAAAAAGAAGGATAAGATTTTGTTAATTCAAAATAAAGCATTAGAGCTAAGCTTTTTCTTAAGTTTACCGGCAATGATTGCGCTTTTATTAGGTTCTAAAGAAATAATTTCTGCGTTATTTGGATATGGCTCTTTTAATGAAGAATCCGTTAGTAATTCTGCAAAGGCTCTTTATTATTTTAGTATAGGACTCCCTGCTTTTGCTTTAATAAAAGTTTTTTCAAGTTTTTTTTT
>LIBV01000152.1 GCA_001438335.1 Pelagibacteraceae bacterium BACL5 MAG-120820-bin39 | reverse complement strand
TGATGGTTTACCAAATTTTTTAAAAGATATTTTTTAATATTTGCATCAAGCTATGAAAATCAAACTAGAGTTATTTGGTGCTAGTAGAGATTTTAGTAATCAAGATTTTATAGAATTTAATATTAAAAAACCAATATCCATCAAAGAATTTAAAAATCTCATTTTAGAGTTTATTGAAAAAAATTTTAAAGGGAATGAAAATTATAAAAAAATTGTCAAAGGTTCAGTGTTTTGCTCAGAAGAAGACAGGATAATTAGCGACAATTATAAAATTACAAAAGATCAAAGAATTGGTATTATCCCTCCAATTGGAGGAGGTTAATGCTTCATACAAAAATATTAGATAGTGCTATTGAAAAAATTGAAATAGCAAAAGCTGAAAAATTTATTAGTTCATCAAAATTTGGAGCTTCTATTTTTTTTATTGGCACAGTAAGAGATTTTAATGAAAATAAAAAAGTAACAGGGATAACCTATGATAGCCATGATGCTTTAGTAATTAAAAGTTTTGAAGAAATTTATAATGAAGCAGATAAGAAATTAAATATTAAAGAAAAAGCCGTATACATCGAACACATCAAAGGTTATGTAAAACTTGGTGAAATCAGTATAATTATTGCAGTTGGTTGCAAACATCGAGATCAAGCTTATGTTTTATCTAGATATATAATTGAAGAAATAAAAAAACGTACTCCAATTTGGAAAAAAGAGCATTACGAAAATGAAACAACTGAATGGTTGAAAGGAAAATCTCTAGTAAATGAAAAAAATTAAATACTCTGAAATTACCCCCGAAATTGTTTATAAAAAAAGAAGATCGTTTCTTAAATCACTGGGTTACGGTTTAGGCTCAATATCACTAGGCTCTTTCTCAATGATAAATAATTCATTTGCCAATACTAATTTAAATGAACCAACTAGTTATGAGGATATTACCACTTATAATAATTATTATGAGTTTGGCACTGGCAAAAGTGATCCTTATAGAAAATCTCAAGAATTTAAAACCAAGCCATGGACAGTTAGAATTGAGGGTGAAGTTGAAACTCCTATTGATTTATCTATGGAGGAGATTTTATCAACATTTAACTCTGAAGAAAGAATTCAAAGATTAAGATGTGTTGAAGGATGGTCGATGATTATTCCTTGGATGGGTTTTTCCTTAAGTGAATTATTAAATAAAGTCAAAATTAAATCAGCAGCAAAGTTTGTAGAATTTGAAACTGTCTATGATCCTGAACAAATGATAGGACAACGTAGACCAGTTTTAAACTGGCCCTATACCGAAGGTTTAAGATTAGATGAAGCTATGCATCCTCTAACCACGGTAGTGACAGGTCTATATGGCAAAACTTTACCTAACCAAAATGGAGCTCCACTTAGAATTTTTGTTCCTTGGAAATACGGTTTTAAGAGTGCTAAAGCAATCGTGAAAATAAAACTGACAAAAAATATGCCCGTTTCCTCTTGGATGGATGCTTCACCACGTGAATATGGATTTTATTCAAATGTAAATCCAAAAGTTAATCATCCTAGATGGTCTCAAGCAACAGAAAGACCTATTAATGGAGATATTTTTACACCAAGAATTGAAACACTAATGTTTAATGGTTATGGCGATGAAGTTGCACAATTATACTCGGGGATGGATTTAAAAAAATATTTTTGATGAAAAAATATTTTAAACCAATAATTTTTTTACTTAGTTCTATTCCATTCATAATTATTATTTCAAAAATTTTTTTAAATCAGCTGGGACCAGAGCCTATAAAAGAAATAACTCTTCATACAGGTGAGTGGACATTACTATTTCTAGTTTTTACGTTATCTATGACACCACTAAAAAGATTAACTAATTTAAATATTTGGATATCGGTTAGAAGAATGTTGGGTTTATTTGCATTTTTTTATGCATCATTACATATGCTCACTTACATTGGTTTAGATTATCAATTTGATTTATCTGCTATTTCTAAAGATATATTTACTAAAAAATTTATTTTTGTGGGATTTACAGCATGGCTTTTAATGGTTCCACTGG
>LIBV01000151.1 GCA_001438335.1 Pelagibacteraceae bacterium BACL5 MAG-120820-bin39 | reverse complement strand
ATTAAAGATCCTAATGAGAACATATTAGAAATTAAAACCTTAACTTCTAATTCTAATTAGCACTTGCTAATTTTCTATCAAGATATTAGCCTAGTATAATATATATTATGGCAATCAATTATAAATCTATTGCAAAAAAACTTAAATTTGAAGGTAGAGCCTTTATCAATGGTAAATATGTGAATGCTGTTGATGGTGGAAAATTTTTAACAATTAATCCTGCAACAGGTGAAAAATTATGTGAAGTTGCAAAATGTAATCACAAAGATGTAGATCTTGCTGTTAAGGCTTCTAGAAAAGCTTTTAATAGTGGCGTCTGGTCCAGAAGTGCTCCTGAGCATAGAAAAGAAGTGTTATTAAAATTTGCTGAGTTATTAAGAAAACATGGAACTGAAAACTCAGTATTAGAATGTGTAGATTCTGGAAAACTAATCGTGGATTGTATTAATGAGGTTGCTAACGATGCTCCAATGCACTTTCAATGGTATGGAGAATTAATAGATAAAGTCTTTGGTAAAGTTGCTGCTACAGATCCATCAATTACTAGCCTAATTGTCAAAGAACCTATTGGGGTTGTAGCTGGAGTGGTACCATGGAATTTTCCATTAATGATGGCGGTTTGGAAAATGGCACCAGCTTTAGCGGCTGGTTGTTCTATAATTATAAAGCCTGCAGAAGATACTCCCTTAACGGCAATAAAAGTTGCAAAGTTTGCTCAAGAAGCAGGGATCCCCGATGGTGTTTTAAATATTTTACCAGGTTACGGAGATGTTGGAGAGGCCTTAGGCAGACACAATGATGTCGATGCTGTTTCATTTACTGGCTCAACTGAAGTCGGCAGATATTTTATGAAATATTCTGGAGAGAGTAATTTAAAAACTATTGGATTAGAGATGGGTGGTAAAAGTCCATTTATCGTTTTAGAGGATGCAAAAATTAATGATGATTTAATTAATAATGCAATTAATTCGGCTTTTTGGAACGGTGGACAAAACTGTTCAGCAAATATGAGACAGATAGTTCATAAAAAAGTGAAAGATGAATTTTTAGATAAAGTTTCAAAAAAAATTAAAAAATTAAAAGTAGGAGACCCTTTAGATTTAAATTCTAATATGGGTTCGATGATATCAAAAGGGCATCTACAAGTTGTTGATGGATTTATCCAAAAAGGAATTGATGAGGGTGCTAAATTACTTTTAGGAGGAGTATCTGAAAAAAAACAAAAAGGATTTTTTGCAAAACCAACCTTATTTGATGGCGTAAAAGAAAATATGACTATTGCTCAGGATGAAATTTTTGGACCTGTATTAGGAGTGTTATCTGTCAATAATGATGAAGAAGCATTAAAAGTTGCAAGCAATTCTAAATATGGATTACATGCTAGTGTTTTTACTCAAGATATAAACCGAGCCTTTCATCTTGCAAAAAGTTTACCTTGTGGAACGGTTTCGTTAATACTTTTTCTGAAGGAGATATCAAAACTCCTTTTGGAGGTTATAAACATTCTGGTAACACATCGAGAGCACAAGGAACTGAAGCACTTAATTCATATCTTCAAACTAAGACTATTTGGATTAGTCATTCTTAAAAAGTTAAATGGAGTATCTGGTACTTGGTTTTTTAACTAGCTTAAGTTTGATATTAGCAATTGGAGCACAAAATATATTTGTTATTGAACAAGGTTTAAAAAAACAATTTATTTTTCTAGTTTGTATAATTTGCTCTATTTCAGATTTAATATTAATTTTTGCTGGTATATTTTTATTTCATTACTTTAATCAATTTTTTACTGAAGTTATTGAGTTAATTTTAAATATTTTATTAATTATTTTTTTAATTTATTTTATTTTTTCTAAAATAAAATCCTTCAATAAACCAGTTCATTTTGAATTAAATTTATCCAGTATATCAAAATCAAATATCATATTTAAAACTTTGGGTTTTACCTATTTAAACCCACACGTTTATTCTGATACAGTATTTTTTTTAGGAAATTTTTCTAAAAGCTTTCTATTTCATGAAAAAATTATATTTGGAATTGGTGCTTCTAT
>LIBV01000150.1 GCA_001438335.1 Pelagibacteraceae bacterium BACL5 MAG-120820-bin39 | reverse complement strand
TATTTACTTAGTCTTTTTTTAACATTTCAAATTTAAAAGTTAATTTGAAAGGAAACTTATGAAAAAATTAAAAAAAACTGAATATCACAATTTATCAATTGATGAATTTGATGAAATAAACAATCCACCACCTGAGGTAGTTGATTTTGACAAAATTCTTCAAAAAGCAATGACTAGAAGAAACTTCATGAAAGGAAGTTTTATGCTTGGCACTTCTGCGTTTGTACTTGGATCAGGACTGAGTATCTTAGGAACAACTGAAGCCGAGGCTTCATTTTCGGGACTTATTAATTTTAAACCAATTAAATCAGACACAACAGACGATATTACTATTCCAGAAGGGTATACCTGGGATGTTGTTGCAAAATGGGGAGATCCTTTATTTAGCAATGGTAAGTGGTTTGATCATTATACCAGAGGTACAGGTGAGAGCCAGGAATTGGCTTATGGAGATAATAATGATGGTATGGACACTTTCTATACTGAGGAGGGAAAAACTATTATTGCTGTAAATAATGAATATGTAAATAGAGAAATAATTTATGATAATCGAGGTTCAAAATTACCAGAGACAGAAGATGATGTGAGAAAAGGTAAAGCTGGTCATGGTGTAAGTATTTTTGAAATATCAAATAATAATGGTAAGTGGGAGATTGTAAAAGACTCTAAGTATAATAGAAGAATAACTGCAGACTCTAGAATGGAGTTAACAGGTCCTGCTAGAGGACATGCTTTATTGAAAACAATTTCAGATCCAACTGGAACTGTTTCATTGGGCACATGGAATAATTGTGGTAACGGAAAAACTCCATGGGGTACATATTTGGCCTGTGAAGAAAACTTTAATGGTTATTTTTCAAATACAGATCCAAATGCCGATATTCCACCTGAGTTTAAAAGATATGGTATTTCAACCAAAGACTGGGGTTATGCATGGGGGAAATTCGATAATCGATTTAATTGGGATATGGAGCCAAATGAGCCGAATAGAGCCGGTTATGTTGTTGAGATAGATCCTTTAAATCCATCATCTACACCAAAAAAAAGAACTGCTTTAGGAAGATTTAAACATGAAAATGCTGAGGTTGTTCTTGGTAAAAACAATGAAGTAATTGTTTATCTTGGAGATGATGAAAGAGGTGAGTATTTATATAAGTTCGTTTCATCCAAAAAATATAATAAAAGCGGCGACAACTCTAACTTACTAGAGGATGGCAATTTATTTGTTGCAAAATTTAGTGATAATGGAACAGGTGAGTGGTTACCTCTTACGCCAGAAACAACAGGCATGAAGTCTAAAGCTGAGATTGCAATACATACAAGAATGGCTGCCTCAGCTGCTGGTGGAACTACCATGGATAGACCTGAATGGGTTTCAGCAAATCCTCTTAAAGCAGAGGCGTATGTTGCATTAACCAATAATACAAACAGAGGAAAAAAACCAAATGCCGGTGGTGATGATGTTGCTGTAAATGGTCCAAATCCAAGAGCAGGTAATAAATATGGTCAAATAGTTAGATGGACAGCTGATAAAAACGATCATGCCTCGTCTAAATTTAAATGGGATATATTTGTTCTTGCTGGTAATCCATCAGTACATTCAGGATTAAACGCTGGATCAAAAAATATCAACAAAGACAATATGTTTAATTCACCTGATGGTATTAAGTTTGACTCTCAGGGAGGTTTGTGGATCCAAACAGATGGAAATTACTCAAACAAAGCTGATTTTGCTGAAATGGGTAATAACCAAATGCTATATGGGGATCCTAAAACTGGAGAAATCAAAAGATTTCTTGTAGGACCAAAGGAATGTGAAGTAACTGGCTTAACCTGGAGTAAAGATTACAAGACAATGTTTGTTGGAATCCAACATCCAGGTGAAAATGGCAATTCTAATTGGCCTGATGGACCTGGCACCGCTCCTCGTTCAGCATTAATAGCAATTAGAAAGAATGATGGTTCAAGAATAGGTTAATCTTTATACCCCTTAAATACGCTTGGTAACTTTTTATCAAGCGTATTTTTTTTATAAAATAAAAACATAGCAATATGCGAAGCATTA
>LIBV01000149.1 GCA_001438335.1 Pelagibacteraceae bacterium BACL5 MAG-120820-bin39 | reverse complement strand
GGCGGTTTAGGATTAGGAATAGCAATGATATGCTTTATATATTCAATTACAATGACTACAGCTGCAGTTACTTTACTTTGTCTAGCAGCAATGCCATTCTTCACAGCTTTGCTAGCATTCTTATTTCTAAGAGAAACAATTTCAATAAATGTATGGATTTCAATTATTATTGCTACAGTTGGATTAACTATTATTGCTATAGATAATACTGAAAAAGCATCTTTACTAGGTTTAATTTTTGGAATTACCTCTTCAATCGGGTTTTCAGTTTACTCTGTAACATTGAGATGGAGAAAGGACACGCCTAAATTTACAACAGTTGCTTTTGCAGGTTTCTTTTGTGTAGTTTTTGCAACAATTATGATTTTAAGCAATGGATTAGTATTTTTTTCTTCAAGTTATAATAGTGCTATGTTTTCTCTTCATGGAACAGTTGTTTGCTTAGGTTTAATTTTGTATTCAATTGGCTCAAAAGCAATTCCAGCAGCTGAATTAACTTTGTTATCACTCACAGAAGTGATTGGTGGAATATTTTGGGTTTGGCTACCATTATTTGGAATTAACGAAATACCAACAACCAATACTATTATAGGTGGTTTTTTCTTATTTATTTCTATTACTTATTACAGTTTAGTGATGAAATGGAACAAAAGACACATCGCTCTCAATTAAATTAAAGGAACAATATGGAAAGACCAGATTTTTTTAGTCTAAAGAATGGAGAAAAGGTAAAACTTCCCTTTACTAATCAAGAGTACGATAGAAGAGTTACAAATTTAAGAACAGTGATGAGTAATAATAATCTGGATATGATTATTTTAACCTCAATGCATAATATCGCTTATTACACCGGTTTTATTTATTGTTCATTTGGTAGACCTTATGGCTGCATTGTCACTAAAGATAAGATTTCAACTATCTCAGCAAATATCGATGCTAGTCAGCCTTGGCGTAGGTCACATTGTGATAATGTAATTTATACTGATTGGAAAAGAGATAATTTCTTAAGGGCTATTGTTTCAATCATTGGCAGAGATGAGCCTCCAAAAACTATTGGATTAGAAAATGATCATGTGACATTAGAAATGAAGGATAAAATAAGCTCAATTTTTACTTTTTCAGTATTCAGCGATGTCTCTAAGGACCTAATGAAGTTGAGAATGATCAAATCTAACGAAGAAATAGAAATAATTAAAAATGGTGCGAGAATTGCCGATCTGGGTGGGGAAGAAATTGTAAAAAATATTAGAGAGGGCAACACCGAGTTAGAAATTGCAATTGCTGGAAGAGATCGAATGGAAAGAGAGATTGCAAAAACTTATCCTGGGGCTGAATATATGGATACCTGGGTTTGGTTTCAATCAGGGCTTAATACAGATGGTGCTCATAATCCTAAAACAAATAGAAAATTAGTGAGTGGAGATATTTTATCTTTGAATACCTTTCCAATGATTTCAGGTTATTACACTGCATTAGAGAGAACTTTATTTTTAAATGAAATAGATGATGCCTCACTTAAAGCTTGGGAAGCAAATATTAAAGTTCATAAAAGAGGTTTAGAATTAATTAAACCAGGTGTGAAGTGTTCTGATATTTGTCATGAATTGAATGAGCTGTTTGCTGAGCTAGGTTATTTGCATTACCGAACTTTTGGTTATGGTCATTCATTTGGAGTGCTTTCACATTTTTATGGAAGAGAAGCAGGATTAGAACTTAGAGAAGATATTGATACGGTCCTTGAAGAAAATATGGTTATTTCTATGGAGCCTATGATCATGATACCAGAGGGAAATCCTGGAGCGGGTGGATATCGAGAACACGATATTTTAGTAATTGGTAAAAATGGTGCAGAGAATATTACAAAATTTCCTTTTGGACCTGAGCACAATATAATAAAAGGATGAAGATTATGAGTGAGAATAAAAAAATTGTTAATAGTTGGAATGAGTGGGATCCATTAAAACATGTGATAGTGGGTAGAGCTGATGGAACTTGTATTCCAGCTCCTGAACCTGCTTTAGATGCAAAAGTTCCTGAAGATAGTGACATGCGAGGACAATTTGGTCC
>LIBV01000148.1 GCA_001438335.1 Pelagibacteraceae bacterium BACL5 MAG-120820-bin39 | reverse complement strand
ATTGTCTAAATGACCACATCTTTTTCGTTCAATTTGATCTTCTAGATGAACTGCGGTAATTCCAAATTCTTCAAATGTTTCTATTGTTTCCTTGCAGGATTTAAATCCAGTATCGATATCAACAATTGTTGGTAAATTTGTTACTCTTGAAATTAAGTAAGATCTTGTACTAACATCCTGGAGTGTAGTTAAGCCAATATCAGGAAATCCCAAGTCATTAGCCATTACACCACCAGATACGTAAACTGCATCATAGCCTATTTCTTCAATTAATTTAGCTGTAAGCGGATTATATGCACCTGGTGCTCTTAATATTTTATTTGATTTTAATTTTTCTACAAAGTTTATTCTTTTTTGACTAGGCTCTTTTTCAATAAAATGCATTAAAAAATTCCTTTTTTTAAATTTCTTTTTAGTTTATTTTTTTTAATTTCAATATTTAGTTTCCATAATTCACCAGATTTTAAATTTTTTAGATTTTGTACAACTTTTAAAAATCGATCACTTTCTTTTTTGTCTAAGATATTTTCAGTTAAAGTTAAAAATTTATTAATATAATTTTGTCTTTTAAATGGACGAGCCCCATAAGGATGGGCATCAGCTCGATCAATTTGATCTATAATTTTTTTACCATTATTCATAGTAACCACTACTTTAGCACCAAAAGATTTATTTTTTGGATTTGGATCATGATATTTTTTTGTCCATTTTTTATCTTCGTGAGTTTGAATTGAATGCCAAATTTTAATAGTACTTTTTCTTTTAGCTCTAGCTTTTGTATATGATTTAACATGATGCCAATCTCCATCTTCTAAAGCAACTGCAAAAATATACATAATGGAGTGATCAAGAGTTTCACGGCTTGCATTAGGATCCATTTTTTGTGGATCATTTGCACCAGTGCCAATTACATAGTGAGTATGATGACTTGTATAAATATCGATTTTTTTAATTTGATTTAAAACATTAATCTTTGATTTAATTTTTTTTGCAAGATCTATTAATGCTTGAGATTGGTATTCTGCAGAATATTCTTTGGTATAAGTTTCTAAAATAGCTTTTTTTATCTCTCCTTTTTTTGGTAATGGCACTTTATATAAAGCATTTTTTCCATCAAGAATTCTTGCAATAACACTGTCTTCACCTTCATAAATTGGACTGGGCGCCCCTTCACCTCGCATAACTCTATCTACAGCTTCTATTGCAAGTTTTCCAGCATGAGCTGGGGCATAGGCTTTCCAACTAGAAATTTCACCTTTTCTTGATTGTCTTGTAGAAATTGTAGTGTGTAGTGCTTGTTGCACAGCTTGATAAATTGTTTCAGTATTCAGTTTAAGCATTGTCCCAAGTCCAGCTGCAACACTAGGACCAAGGTGTGCTATATGATCTACTTTATGTTTATGTAAACAAATTCCTTTAACAAGATTTACCTGAACTTCATAAGCGGTAATAATTCCTTTTAAAAGATCCAAACCATTTTTTTTATTTTGTTGAGCAACACTTAATAAGGGTGGAATATTATCACCAGGATGACTATAATCAGCAGCTAAGAATGTGTCATGGAAATCAAGTTCTCTAACAGCCGTACCGTTTGACCAAGCAGCCCACTCACAATCAAAAGTTTGTTTTGAATTAATTCCAAATAAAGTGGCACCATTTTTTCTTGAGTGCTTTAAAGCCATTTCTCTTGATGAGATTACTGGTTTTCTATTTAAAGAAGCTATAGCAACAGACGCATTGTCAATTATTCGATTGATAACCATTTCAATTGCATCATTATTTAATTTAGCATTATCACTTGCTATTTCTGCAATTTTCCAGGCCAATTGATTTTTTTTAGGTAGCCTAATTTTAGATGGATAAACTTTAACTTTATGTATTATCAAAAAATCTCCTTGGAATTAAAATTGTTTTAATTGGTAATTAAAATTAATCAATATCAAAGATATTTAGATACTATTTTATCTATATTTATGAAGTCTTTTACTAAATGGTTATGATAAATTTCATCTGAATTCTTTTCAGTATAGCCATTTTCTAATAAGATCACTGGAATTTCAGCAGCTTTAGCA
>LIBV01000147.1 GCA_001438335.1 Pelagibacteraceae bacterium BACL5 MAG-120820-bin39 | reverse complement strand
AATGATATTTTAAAAGACCAAAAATTTGACTCAAGATTAGTGGGTAATATTGGAAATCCAATTTTATCAGAAAAAAAGATAGATATATCAACAATTTTTGTTGTTGAAGCTTCTTCATATCAATTAGAATACAGCAGTTATTTTAAATCAAAATATTCAGCAATTCTAAACATTTCACCCGATCATTTGGAAAGACATAAAAATTATAAAAATTATATTAATGCTAAATTTAAATTAATAAAAAATCAGTCAAAAGATGGGTTAGCTTTTATTAACTATAATAATACATTTTTAAAAAAAAAAATAATATCAAATAAAGTTTTTTCTAAAATAATAGAGGTAAATTATAAAAAAGTTAAAAAAGAATTAGAACAAATTAAAAATCCATATTTTGAATCTGAGGGTAATCAAGAAAATTTATCTTTTATTTTTTATATTGCAAAATATTTAAAACTAAATAAAAAAAAAATGTTAAATACTTTGAAAAATTTTAAAGGCTTAAATTACAGACAACAAATAGTTTTTGATTCAAAAAATTTGCAAATAATTAATGATTCAAAATCAACAAGTTATGCTTCATCTGAAAGTTTATTAAAAAAATTTCTTAATATTTATTGGATTATAGGTGGCATCCCTAAGCAAGGGGATAAGTTTAAGTTCTCTAAAAAGGATTGTTCACATATTAAAGCCTATATTTTTGGAAAACATTATAGAAAATTTAAAAAGAATTTAAAAAATAAAATAAAAATTAAACATTATTTAGATTTAAAAACTACTTTAAATATGATTTTTAAAAATCTTAAAAACGATTTATCAAATAAAAAAAAATTTATTTTATTTAGCCCTGCAGGAGCCTCATTTGATAGTTTTAAGAATTTTGAAGAAAGAGGTTTATATTTTAATAAGTTAGTTAAAACCTATATTGATGAAAGAAAAAATATCTTTCTATAATTTATATTATCAATGGTGGAAAAATATAGATAAAACTATATTTTCAATGATATTATTATTATTTATATTGGGACTATTTTTTTCTTTAGTTTCAACATCATTAATTGCTTCAGATAAACTAGATACAAATAGTTATTCTTTTTTTTTTAAACATCTTATTTTTATATCTTTGGGTCTAATGATAATTTTTGTTTTATCATTTATAAACTCATTTAATCTTTTAAAACTCTCATTAATATTTTTTTTTATTATTTTAATAGCATTAGTTTTAGTTCCGTTTTTTGGTGTAGAAGTCAAGGGATCTAAAAGATGGATTGATATTTTTTACTTACCTAGATTTCAACCAATCGAATTATTAAAACCTTTTTTTATAGTTTTGCTCGCAAGTGTTTTAACTTATGAAAAAAATACCAATGTTTATTTAAAATATTTATTTTCTTTTATAATTACTCTAATAATTTCTGGTCTATTATTTGTTCAGCCTGATATCGGTCAAACATTATTGATTTTATTTACTTGGTCTGTTCTAATTTTTACCTCAGGAATAAGTGTCTGGTTTTTGTTTATATTTTCAGGCATAGCCTTATTTTTTTTACTTTATTTAGTAATGTTTGTTCCTAAATTTAACTATATTCAATCAAGAATATTTTCTTTTTTTGATAGACAGTCTGGAACACATAATTTTCAATCTGATAAAGCAATAGAGTCAATTACTAGCGGTGGTTTTTTTGGAAAAGGAATAGGGGAAGGGACATTGAAAAATAATGTTCCTGAAGCACATACTGATTATATTATCTCTGTTATCTCAGAAGAGTTTGGTGTGTTGGCTATAGTGTTAATTATAATATTTTTTTTAATATTTATTTATACGGTTTTTAAAAAAATTTTAATAATACAAAATGAAAAATACAAATTAATTTTAGTTGGATGCTCTAGTTTAATATTAATGCAAGCTGTAATTCATATAGGGGTTAATATAAGACTTTTTCCAACAACAGGAATGACCTTACCTTTTTTAAGTTACGGTGGTTCTTCTATAGTGAGTATATCAATTTTGTCTGGAATAATTTTAAATTTAACAAAAAGAAAAATTAAATAAAGATTAATGAAAAAAAAAATTTTAATTTCCACAGG
>LIBV01000146.1 GCA_001438335.1 Pelagibacteraceae bacterium BACL5 MAG-120820-bin39 | reverse complement strand
GTAATTGTATCCTAATAGTTGTGCGTATTTTTTTGCTTCTTCCTCTAATCCAATTGTATAATATATTTCAACAAGTCTATGAAGTGACTCTTCCACATATATAGTTGTTTCATAATCTTTTATAATATTTTTAAATCTATTAATTGCAGGAATCCATTTTTTTTTATCAAAATAATATCTTCCTATATACATTTCTTTGGAAGCTAGAATGTCTGCTATTAAATCAAGTTTAAAATGTGCATCTAAAGCATAATCTGTGTTTGGGTAATTTTTAACAACTTTTTCAAATTGAGACTTGGCCATTAAAATAGAATTCAAATCTTTTTTTTCATCCACAATCTGTTCATAATATGCCATACCCATTAAGAAATTTGCGTAATCATTATCTTTATGACCCGGATATTTCTTAATAAATGTCTTAGTTTCTTCAATTGTGTCAAAATAATAATCCTGAGAATAATAAGCATAAGCTGCCATCAATGTAGATTTTGGAGCCCAATCAGATTGTGGAAATAAAATTTCAACTTCATTAAACTTTTTTGCTGCGTATAAGGCATCCCCTGCTTCAAGTTCTTTTAAACCTTGGTTCCATGCTTCTAAAATTTGTAAATCAATACTTTCCTCTAAAATAGTAGATTTTTTTTCAATCTTTTTGGAACAAGATAAACTAAATAATATTAAAAATATCAATAATATAATGTTAATTTTTTTTATAAGCATAACTTTAATTTATCAGAATTTTAAAAATATCTATAAAAATTATGCAATAGATTTGAACAATGTTTTATTTATGAGTGTATGTGGAAGATTTTTTTGCTTAATTTCAATTATTGAAAAATTCTCTTTGTTTTTAAATACCTTTTTTAATAATTGATTAGTCATATAGTGACCACCTTGCGAGCAAACTACATTTCCAATAATTCTATATCCCGAGGTAAACAAATCACCAATGCAATCAAGTATTTTATGGTTAACGAATTCTTTATTGTTACGAAGTCCTTCATTATTTAAAATCTTATCATCTTTTACTACGATTGCATTCTCTAAACTACCACCCTTAGCTAAACCATTTTTTTTGATCATTTCTATATCTTCAAAAAGACAAAAGGTTCTAGAGTTAAAAACATCTGTTAAATCATCTTCATATACTTTTACGGTATTTTTTTGATTCCCAATAATTTTATTTTTATACTTTAATTCAAAGTTAATATTTAGGTTTAGTGTTGAAGGTTCAATATATATAAATCTATTTCCCTCTTTAAACTCAATTTTTTTTAATATCTTAATAATCTTGATTGGTATTTGACTAGTTTTGAATCCTGAAGAAATAATTTCTTCAATAAATAATTTTGCTGAACCATCAAGGATAGGCAATTCTTCATTATCAATTTCTATTAAGGCATTATCAATACCTAATCCAAAAAGGGCTCCCATCAAATGTTCAATTGTAGATACTTTTACACCATGGGCATTTTCTATAGTTGTATTCAAAGAAGTATTAGTTACATAGGCAAAATTTGGCACTACAATATTATTTTCTTTTAAATCAATACGCTTAAACAAAATACCAGAATTCGGATCTGCAGGTTTAATAGTTATATTAGTAAAATTTCCGCTATGAAGACCAACACCACTAAAACTTAAGTCTGTTCTAATTGTTTTTTGGTTCAAATATGACATTCATTACTTTTAAAGTGATGACACAAAATTTAAAAAACAACTAATATTACGAGATATGACAATTTAACCAAACAAATGAAAAAATTTTTCAAAAATACCCTCTTTTTTAAACTTTTTTGATAATAAAATTACCTCTTTTGGATTGTTTCCCAAAAAAATGTTCAAGGCCATTTCTAATTCATTGACTTCTTCTAATAAGGATAAATCTTTTAAATGTTCTCCAGATATAATTTTATTAACAGAAATTTGATAATCGGCAAAAATTTTTTGGTATTTAAAAATATCTAATAATGGAAACAAGATAAATGTTATTTCAATAGATAAACTTTTACAAACTATTGGATCCTCATTTTTTCTAAAATCAATATCTTTACTATCAATTAAATTATTATTAACTAAAAAATGTATGATTGATAATTC
>LIBV01000145.1 GCA_001438335.1 Pelagibacteraceae bacterium BACL5 MAG-120820-bin39 | reverse complement strand
TAAAATATTTGAAGATAAAAAAATTAGATATATAGAGTGTCCAGTAATGGGTGGACCAGTTCAAGCTGAAGAAGGAGTTTTGGGTGGTATCGTAGGTGGAACTGAAGAAAACTTTAGTAAAGCAGAGCCCTATTTAAAGATGTTCTGTAAAAACTATTTTTATTTTGGTTCTATTGGCATGGGAGCAAAATCAAAGCTATTAAACAACTTTTTAACCTTAGGCAATGCTGCATTAATTAATCATCTAGCAAAAACTGGTAAAGCTTTAGGTTTGGACTTACAAAAATTGTTTGAAGTTGCAAAATTAGGCTCTGGAAATTCAGCTGCTTTAAATAGAGTTTTTGAAAATTTATTAAAAAATGATTTTACAGGTTTTAAATTTACTGCAAATAATTCTGTTAAGGATTTATCCTATATTCAAGACTTATTAAAAGAATTTCCTGAAGCAGAAAAAATTGCCGAGGTAAATAAAAATTATTTTAAAAAAGCTGTTGAAGATGGTTATGGTGAAAATTTTATCAGTGAACTTATAAATAAAAAGTAAAACTTAAAATTTTTTAATTAATTTGTTTTTTAGGAAGATAACTAAGATATCGGGAATCTACTACTGAGGTAGGTTGTATTCAAGAAATATATTTGCGCTATAATGAAATAAAATTATTGAATTTTTTATTAATATAATTACCTTTATAAATAAGGAGGTTATTATGTTAAAACTTACACCACCTGACACTTAGCTGAATAACTTTAAATTTCACACAAACAAAAAACTTAAAATCCATTTGGATTTAAAAGCCAAAAAGGCAATATAGAGGAGCTCTTTTGGTAAATAAGCTAAAAGAGCGACCCTCTCTAATAATTCAATTAAAATTATTCAATATTTCTAAAGGTAGTGGAGCTTCTGGATATTTCTTAGCACAAAGCTCTTCATATTTTTTACAGAAATTTATTATTGTTTCAAAGGCTTCATCTGATTTAGAAGCATCTTTTTCAAGATTTAACTTTTCAATTATTGCTTCTTTCTCATCTTCTAATTCTTTGACTTGAAAACTATTTAAATATTCTCCAGTTTCTATTTCCCAAAATATATCATTTAATTCTTCAGGGCTTAATTTGTTAAGTTTTTTTTGTAATTCTATTATTACCTCATCATCGGTTGCTGTATTTCTCATGGGAGAATTAATTAATTTACCAAGACATTTATCTTTTAATCCTTCTATAAAATGATCGTAAGGCTTTCCACTTGATAAATCTTTAAAATGATTAGAGCTAAAATATTTATTAATCGCTGATTTGGTTGTAATTTTTTCTTTTCCTTTAATTACAGCTATTTGAACATAAACCTCTTGGTTAATATATTCTTCAAAATGTTCTCTTACTTTTTCAGGTATCATAATATTATTTATACAAACAAAACTAATTCTATTTTAAGATTTTAATCTCTCATTATTAGAATCAAAAGCAGGTTCCTGAATTATCTTTGTTTTTATTTTTTCACCCTGAATATTAATAGATAATTCTTTACCTATCTCATTGAAAGATGCTTCAATATAGGCAAATGCTAAGCTTTTTTTTACTCTAAATCCATAAGCACCTGATGTTGTAAGACCAATAATTTTATCATCACATAAAACTGGCTCATTACCCAAAACATCTGCATCTTTAGCCTCAACCTCAAGGTAAACAAGTTTAGTTTTTATCCCCTCTTTAATTTTCTTTTGAATGGCCTCAGATCCAATAAATTTATCTTTATTTTCTAAATTAAAAAATCGATCTAAACCAGCCTCAACTACTGAAATTTCTGGAGTTAATTCAGTACCCCAACCTCTATAAGCTTTTTCCATTCTCATTGAATTCATTGCATGAGACCCAAAGTTAACTATGTTTTCATCAATTCCGGATTGCCATATGTGGTTATAAAGATCGTTAATCTTATCCATTGAACAATGTAGCTCCCAGCCAAGTTCACCAACATAATTAACTCTCATTGCCAATACTTCAATATTTTTTATTTTTATTTCTTTTGATGTTAGCCATTTAAAGTGATCGTTACTTAAATCTGTGTCAGTTAATTTTTGTAATAGTATTCTAGATTTTGGACC
>LIBV01000144.1 GCA_001438335.1 Pelagibacteraceae bacterium BACL5 MAG-120820-bin39 | reverse complement strand
TTGAAAATATATTATCTGTATTAATTGATCTATTTGCTCCAGAGTAATCCTTCATGCTCCCAGGATTAAATCTAAAAGATAGTTTTGGCTTGATATAATTAACGAAATTATCTTCTAGTTTCATTAAAGGGTAGCTTGTTTCAAAATTGTAAATACTTGAAATTTCTGATTGAGGACTATTTTTATAATTTGAATAGTTTTTCCCTAAAGAATTCAAATTTTTAAAATAAATACCAAAATTATTTTGTAAACCATTTTTTGTAATAAAATCATTACTTATAAAATTTAAATTGTTATTAACTACAGTTTGTATACTGTTTGTATTTAAATGATTGTTATATCCACTAGATGAAAAGTTAAAATTGCCAAACTTGTTAGAACCTAACCCTCTATTATAGTCATAATATGGTAAAATATACTGATATCTATCACTATTACTTCCACTTAAACTTTCACTGACTGATATTCCGGTTTGTAAATTGTAATCATCAGAATTTAAATATAATTTTAAACTAGAATTTAAGCTATCTTGATTTTGAGGTTTAATTTCTTTATCAATTAAATTTGTATCAAATATTTTAAGATATGTATCATTTGAAACTTTTTCTAAGTTTAGTTTTAGTAAGCTATTATTAAAATTTGATAGTTTAAGATCTAAGTCATATTTTGCAAACAAGTGAGAAATGCTATTTCTATTTTGAGATAAATTTGATTTATAACCTCTTACATGCGCTATATCTGCAATAAAAGAAGAAGATTCATTCTGTTGTCTATACTCAGTTTGCAACATTTCAATTTCAGAGTCAAAAATAGTTGGTGTTAATGTTAAATCTTTATTGTCTGAGATTACGTGAAAATAAGGTGTAATGATTGATGTACCCAATATTTCTGAGCTATTTATTTGAGGTGTTAATAATCCACTTTGTCTTTTAACAGTTGGATCGGGATGAAAAAATTTTGGAAAATATAATACGGGTAAGTTGTAAACATTTAAAAAAGCATTTTTATAAATTAATTGTTTTTTAACACTATCGTGAGTAATACTTTCAGCATTTATATGCCAAGGTGGACAACCATCATTAAACCCACAGCTTGTAAAAGTTCCTTTATTAATCGTAGTAATTTCACCTTTTTTGGAAGAAGAAACACCATAGACTCTGGGGGCATTTTGATTTGTAGTTAAATCATTATTTTCTTCCAAATTAATAGAAAGCAAAGATTTGTTTAAACCAAAAATATTTTTTTCTAAAAATATTTTTGTATCAGAGGCATTAAAATTCTTTGTTTTAAGATTAAAAATTCCATCTTTATATGTATATAAGTCTCTATTTCCAGAACTCTTCGTATAGTCAGAGATAACCTCAATATTTTTACCTTTAAGTAAACTTTCCTCAATATAAAATCTAAATGTATTCAAATTGTATTGTGTAAATTTATCATCCTTTACCTCAGTAAACTCTGATGAATATAATTCTTTTTTATCTCTCAATAGAGTGACATTTTTTGACAAAAAATTATATTTTGACTCTATTATTGCTTTAGTGTCACCTTGTGTGAAGATAGTCTCTTTATTTTTAATATATGTAATATTATCTGCAAAGATAATGTAATTGTTAATTAAATCATTGATTTCTACTTTACCATAGGCATTTAAAATATTTGTTAATTTATTATATTCAAATATATCTGCCTCAATAATTAATCCATTATCTGAAGTGGCAGTTCCTCTTTTCAATCCTTTAAATTGATTGCCATTATCAGTTATTTCTATTTCAGTTATATCAAAATTAAATTGCTCAATTGTATTTGCTGTAGAAATTAAAAAAAAAATAATTATTAAAGTTTTGACTAAAATGATTTTAAAATTATTTCTCATTTAAACCAAATAAAAGAAAAAAATTTATCATACTTAAAGTAAGTAATGGCACGCAAATAGATAAAATTAAAGAAATTTTTTCAATATTACCTAGTATATAAAAAAAATTAAATAAATAATAAATGATAACTGAAAAAAATAATCCTACACTAATTTTAAGTGCTGTGCTTTTATAACTTTTTGTATTAAACATAATTATTGCAGATAATATAGTCATCAATACAAAGTAGATAGGGT
>LIBV01000143.1 GCA_001438335.1 Pelagibacteraceae bacterium BACL5 MAG-120820-bin39 | reverse complement strand
AATGCAGCAAAAACCCAAAATGTAGTTTGTGCTGAAGAAACACTCATCTTTCCCATTCTCGCACTCATATAAAATACAACACCTAAAGGAGCCAACATTACAACCCATTTAAATCCTGATAGAAAAATTGTATTTCCAATACTTGTTAGTGCAACGATAGATCCATTTGAATCTGTTACTACAGAAAGTTTAAAGAATAATAATGACACTAACCCAGTTAGCAAAATGCCTGAAGCCATAAAATTATAAACTTTAAGCATGTAGGCTCTTAGGCCCTCATCCATTACGATTGTTGATTGTTGAGCTTCTTTGACTTTATTTAAAATGTTGTTTCTATTTAGTTCCATATGCGAAATATATAATAGTCTTTTACTAATTATTCAAGATCCCATAAAAGGTAAATATTAAATTAATCATAAAAATACATGAATTATAGAAAATTAGGCAATACAGACATAGATGTGAGTACAATTTGTCTCGGAACCATGACATGGGGTGAGCAAAATACTCAAAAAGAAGCATTTCAACAAATGGATTATGCGTTAGATCAAGGAGTAAATTTTTGGGATACTGCAGAATTATATTCTGTTCCACCAAAGGCTGAAACTTATGGTCATACTGAAATCATAATTGGTAATTGGTTTAAAGAAAATAAAAAGAGAGACAAAGTAATCCTAGCATCAAAAGTTGCTGGACCAATGAGAGCATATTTGAGAGGTGGCGGAAATAATTACGGAATAGAAAAAATGAGCCAGGCCATCAACGATAGCCTCAAAAGATTACAAACAGACTATATAGATTTGTATCAATTACACTGGCCAGAGAGAAATACAAATATGTTTGGTCGTCTAGGCTACGAACATAAAGAAAATGAATGGAATAAGTTTGAGGATGTATTGGGTAATTTACAAAAATTTATAAAAGAAGGAAAAATAAGACAAATAGGTTTGTCCAATGAAACACCATGGGGAGTTTCTAAATGTTTAGAACTTTCTAAAGAAAAAGGATTGCCAAGAATGATGTCTGTTCAAAATCCTTATAGCTTATTGAATAGAACTTATGAAATTGGACTTGCTGAAATATCAATCAGAGATGAAATTGGGCTGTTGGCTTATTCACCCCTAGCAAGTGGTTACTTAACTGGAAAATACAGAAATAATCAGCTACCAAAAAACTCTAGAATTGAAAGAGACGGTGATTTTTGGACAAGATATAATAAACCTAACACCACTCAAGCTGTGGATGCCTACTATGAGATATCTAAAAAATACAATTTAAATTTTGCCCAAATGTCTCTTAAATTTTGTGAGATCCAACCATTCATGACAACGGTTATAATCGGTGCAACAACTATGGAACAGTTGCAAACAAATATAGAAAGTGTAAATATTAAATTGACTGATGAGGTTATTAACGAAATTAATGAATTACAAAAAGTTTATCCAAATCCATGTCCATAATTAAAAAAATAACTGCACTAGCATTTATAATTTCAATTAACTTAATGAATGTAAGTTCAGCTGAAGAAATTAAGAAAATTGGAAAGTTTAAAGATTGGGAAACAATGGTATTGGTTGATCAATCTGGAAATGTATGTTTTGCCCAATCAGCACCTGTGCTTCAAGCACCAAAATCAAATCCAAGAGATGCAAGACTATTTGTTACCTTTAGACCTAGTGAAAATGTAAGTAATGAAATAAGTATTACTGCTGGCTATGAATTCAACAAAAACAATTCAGTAACAGCCGCATCTGGAGCAGATAATTTTAAATTTGATGTTAAGAGCCAAGGTTTTGCATGGATTGCTGACAACAAAATTGAAAATAACATGGTTGATAGAATGAAAAAAGGATCAAGAATAATGGTAACCGGCTATAACGAAAAAGGTTCACAAACAATTGATCATTACTCTCTTTTAGGATTTACTAAAGCTTATAACGCTGCAAAAACTGCCTGCAGTTAATTCCATGAAATCAAAAAAAAAGATTGTTTTAGCTTATTCTGGAGGTTTGGATACTTCAATTATCTTAAAATGGCTTCAAGAAAATTATAATGCTGAAGTAATTTGTTATACTGCAGATGTTGGTCAAGAAATTGATAGAAAAAAAATTATCACTAATGCCAAAAAATTTGGTGTG
>LIBV01000142.1 GCA_001438335.1 Pelagibacteraceae bacterium BACL5 MAG-120820-bin39 | reverse complement strand
GCCTAAGAAATTAAAATTTATTTTTTAAAATTTATCCCTTTATCTTCAAGAACTTTTTTAAGTTCACCATTTTCGTACATTTCTTTTACGATATCACAACCGCCAACAAATTCTTTTTTAATATATAGTTGAGGAATAGTCGGCCAATCACTGTAGACTTTAATACCTTCTCTAATATTTTGATCTTCTAAAACATTTACGCCTTTAAAGTTTACTTCAAGAATTTTTAACATGTTTGATATAGCCATTGAAAAACCACACTGAGGAGCATCTGGAGTTCCTTTCATAAATAAGCACACTTCATTATTATCAATATGATTTTGAATTAAATTTTTTGTATTTTCGTCCATTATTGTTCCTTTGTTTTAATTGCTAATGCATGTAATTCATTACCCATTTTACCTTTTAGGGAATTGTAGACCATTTTGTGTTGTTCAATTTTACTTTTGCCTGAAAATTGTGAAGAGGTTACTGTTGCCGAATAATGATTACCATCACCTGCTAAATCTTGGATTTCAACAGTAGCATCCGTTAAAGCTTCTTTAATTAAACTCTCAATTTCTTTTAAATCCATTGCCATAATTAATTCATATAATCTGTTAACCAAGTTGTATTACAAGTTTTTAATTCGTCAATTGCAACTTTTGACTTGTCATTAAGGTTTAATTGATCTTTATTTATCACACCTAATTCATCATAGTGTACTGCATTTTTGTTTAGAATATCAGTAACTTTTTTTAAGTCCTTTTTAGCTATCTCGATGATGTATCTGCCTTGATCTTCACCAAAGAAATATTCAATTTCATTAATTAGATATTTAGGTTTTTTTAAATCAATCCCTTTATTGCCTTGAATGCACATCTTAGCAACGGCAGTTATAATTCCACCAAGAGACACATCATGAGCACTTTGAATATAGTTATTATCAATTAATTTTAATAATGTTTCACCATTATTTTTTTCATTGAATAAATTTATTTCAGGCGGGGGGCCATTTTTTTCATCCAAGATACTTCTTGCAAATAAACTTTGATCAATATGTCCTTCTGTTTTTCCAATAACTAATACTAAATTATCTTCTTCTTTAAAGTTCATGGTAATCATTTTTTTATAATCTTTAATCAAACCCACACCACCAATTGCAGGTGTTGGTTTGATACCAATATCTTTAGTTTGATTATAAAAAGAGACATTTCCTGAAACTACTGGAAATTTTAAATATTCAGCAGCTTCACCAATTCCTTGAACACATTCTACAAATTCACCCATGTTTTCTTCATTTTCAGGACTACCAAAGTTTAAGCAATTTGTAATAGCAATAGGGGTTGCGCCTACAGCAATTAAATTTCTCCAACTTTCACATACCACCTGTTTTCCACCTGTTAGTGGATGGGCCCAGCAATAAACTGCTGAACTATCAACTGTTGCAGCTACCGCTTTATTGGTTCCATGAACCCTAACTACACCTGAATCACCCCCAGGTTTTTGAATAGTATCTCCCATAACTGTATGATCATACTGTTGCCAAATCCATTCTTTGCTACAAACATTAGGATTTGCTAAAACTTTTTTAAGTACATCTATTATTTTTAAATTAATGATAGTTTCTTTTTTAATTTTATTTTTTTTTGGTAGTTTTGTTTTTTTCCATTTACGGTCATACATTGGAGAGTTTTCAACTAAGGTATTAACAGGAATATTTGCAACTTTTTCATTGTCAAAATAAAGCTCAATATTTTCTGAGTTAGTTGTTTTACCAATAACCGCAAAATCTAAATTCCATTTATCAAATATCTTTTTAGCCTGTTCTTCTTTGCCATTTTCTAAAACAATAAGCATTCGTTCTTGGCTTTCAGACAGCATAATTTCATAAGGGGTCATGTTTTTTTCACGACAAGGAACTTTATTAAGATTAATTTCTATTCCTAAATTTCCTTTTGAAGCCATCTCTATACTTGATGAAGTTAGTCCTGCAGCCCCCATGTCCTGAATAGCTATAATTGAGTCTCCCGCCATTAATTCGAGACAAGCTTCTAATAAAAGCTTTTCAGTAAAAGGATCACCCACCTGTACAGTTGGTTTTTTTTCTTCAATTTTATCATCAAAACTTGCTGAGGCCATGCTCGCCCCATGAATTCCATCTCTACCAGTTTTTGAACCTACATAGATAACAGGTTTA
>LIBV01000141.1 GCA_001438335.1 Pelagibacteraceae bacterium BACL5 MAG-120820-bin39 | reverse complement strand
GTCAAAGATAATGGAGTAGGTTTTATTAATCTAAATAATAATATAAAAGATATAGTTAATCCGTATTTTACTACAAAAAAAAATGGCACAGGTTTAGGACTTTCTATAGTTAATAAAATAATTAATGATCACAATGGAACAATTGGTTTTAAAGCTATCAATGAAGGTGCTTTGGTTAAAATAAAATTTTTAAAAAATGATTAGTGAAATATTAATTGTTGACGATAATTCGGATATTAGAAATATAATTAATGATCTAATTATTGAAGCTGGTTACAAGACTAGAGTTGCTGCAAATTTTAATCAAGCTATATATGAAATTGATAAAAAATTACCAGATGTGGCAATCTTTGATGTAAAGTTAGATAAAGGTGATAATGACGGTATTGAATTATTGTCATACTTAAAAAGCAAAAATACCGATATACCAGTTATTGTAATATCTGGTCATGCCAATATTGAAATGGCTGTTAAATCATTAAAACACGGAGCGTTTGAATTTATTGAAAAACCATTTGATCAAGAAAGATTATTAAACTTTATTAGAAGAGCTGTAGAGAATTACAATCTTAAAATTGAAAACAAAGAATATGAAAATAAATTATTTTTTTCTTATGATTTAATTGGAGAGAGTAAAAATATTACTAATATAAAAGATCAAATTGAAAAAATTTCTCTTACCGAAAGCAGAGTTATTATTAATGGACCTTCAGGTACCGGAAAAGAGCTAATTGCAAGAAAAATTCATAAAAAATCAAAAAGGAATAATAAACCTTTCGTAGTGATTAATGGAGCTTTATTAGATTCTGATAAATATGAATTAGAATTATTTGGCGAAGAAAAATCTAATGGATCAATATCATTTGGAGCCTTAGAAAAAGCTAATAAAGGAACATTGTTAATTGACCAATTATCTGAAATACCGTTAAACATTCAATCAAAAATACTTAGAGTATTAATTGATCAAAAATTTAAAAGATTAAATGGAAATACTGACATTAATGTTGATGTAAGAATTATTTGTTCATCAAGTAAAGATCTTAAAAAAGAAATAAAAATAGGAAATTTTCGAGAGGATTTATTTCATAGATTAAATGTTTTTGAAATTAATATTGACCCTTTAAATAATAGGATTTCTGATATTCCATTATTAATTAAATATTTTTCAAAGAAAATATCTCAAAATTATAATATCAAAGAACTTAATATTGATGAAAACGACTCTTATATTTTAAATCATGATTGGCACGGTAATGTTAGAGAATTAAGAAATTTAATAGAAAGAATAGCTATTCTTCAACCAGACAGTAGAGAAAAAATTTCAAATATAATTAAGGAATCTCTAAAAACTGAAAATTTTAATGATAAAATTACAGAAAATAGCCTATCTGTGCCATTAAAAGAGGCTAGAGAAAAATTTGAAAAAGAGTATTTAACTATGCAATTAAAAAAATTTAATGGAAATATCTCTAAGACAGCTAACTTTGTTGGCATGGAAAGAAGTGCTTTACATAGAAAATTAAAAGGCCTTGGTATAAAAGAGTTTAATTAATAATGAATATAATCATTTGTGGAGCAGGTAGAGTTGGTTTTACCATTGCAAAGTTATTAAGTGAGCAAGGTCACTCAATAACTGTAATAGATCAATCTAGCGAAGATATCCAAAAAATTAACGATACTTTAGATGTAAAAGCTATTGTTGGTAAAGCGACATACCCAACAATACTTGAAAAAGCTAATGCTTCTGAAGCTGATATGATAATTGCTGTTACTAGAAATGACGAAATTAATATGCTTATCTGTCAAATTGCTTTTTCAATATTTAAAATTCCAAAAAAAATTGCAAGAATTAGATCACAAGATTATTTAAACCCTAAATTTGCAAGAGTTTACAACAAAGAAAATTTACCTATTGATGTAATTATTTCACCAGAGATTGAAATAGCTAAATCTATCCAGCGAAAATTAGAAGCTCCTGGAGCTTTAGATAGTGTACCTTTTGCAAATAATAAAATTCGTTTATTAGAAATTCTAATTAATAAAAACTGCAAATTAATTGATATTAAATTAAATGAACTTACAAAAAAATTTCCAAGTTTAGAAGCAAATGTAATCGGAATAATAAGGGATGAAAAATTTATTATTCCTAAAAAAAATGATGAAGTTAAATATAATGATAAGATTTATG
>LIBV01000140.1 GCA_001438335.1 Pelagibacteraceae bacterium BACL5 MAG-120820-bin39 | reverse complement strand
AACTGCTGCAGAACTTACTATTCTATAATAATTTTTATCTAAACAAATTACAGTTAAATCAGTCTCTATCCCTCCTGCCTCGTTAAGCATATGAGTGTAAGTGCATTTACCAATTTCATTTTTAATATTAGCAGTACATAATCTTTGAAGTTCTTCATAAACTTTTTCACCTTTAAGATCATATTTTGAAAAAGGTGACAAATCATACAGACCAACATTCTCTAATGTATTTTTGCATTCATGAGCTACTGATGGATACCAATTTTGATAATTGAAACTATATTCATATTCAGGTTTACTATTATCTAAAGCAAACCACATAGGTCTTTCATATTCACCCGATTGGCCAAAACAAGCCCCGGCATTTTTCAATTCTTCATGATACGGTAATAATTTTTGATTTCTTGAAGTTTGATGTTGTTTATAAGGCCAGTGCATTCCATACAAGTCCCCTAAAGTTTCTGTAACTCTTTCCATTATAAATTTTTTTGAAGAATGAAATTTTTGAAATCTTTTAATGTCTAAAGAATACAAATCTTCAGTCATATAACCATTAATCATCCACTCAGCAGTCACACGTCCTGCACCACCTGAGCTGACAATTCCAATGCTATTAAAACCACAACACGTATAAAGGTTTTTTACCTCTGCTGTTTCACCTAATAAATATTGAGTATCTGGAGTAAAAGACTCGGGACCTGAAAAAAATTTTCTAACTCCAGCTTTTTCTAAAAATGGTAATCGATAAAATGATTTTTCTAAATAAGGCTCAAAATGGTCAAAATCATCTGGAAATTCTCCAAATGAAAAATCATCTGGCACAATGCCTTTATCTTTAAAGGCATTCTTAGCATTAGGTTCAAAAATCCCAACCAGCATTTTTCCAGCATCCTCTTTTAAATACAGGCAATTATTATAATCTCTTAGAACTGGAAGATTTTTTGGTAAATCATTAATGGGCTCTGTAATGATATAAAAATGTTCATTTGGGTATAGAGGTATACTGACGCCAATATCTTCACCAATTTGTCTTGACCACATACCTGTTGCAAGCACTACATATTCACAATCTATTTTGCCAAATTCAGTTTCAACTCCTATAATTCTTCCATCTTTAACCAAAATTTTTTTAACGGGTGTTTTTTCAAATATTTGAGCTCCTTCCATTTTTGCAGCTTTTGCTAGAACGTTAGTTACTCCTACTGGGTCTGCTTGACCATCGTTTGGAATATAAACTCCACCATAAAGATCTTCGTTATTAATAACTGGATATAATTCTTTTATCTTCTTTTGATCAACAACCTCCACATTGACATCAAATAATTGAGCAGCTGTTGCTTGTCTTAATAATTCTTGTAATCTTGCTTTTGAACTTGCAACTGTTACAGAACCATTTTGTTTTAAACCAGTTGATAAACCAGTTTTAATCTCAAGTTCTTTATATAAATTTAACGAATATTTTCTAAGTTTGGTTATTGTAGCTGTTGCACCTAACTGACCAACTAAACCTGCTGCATGCCAAGTGGTTCCTGAGGTTAATTGATCTCTTTCAAGAAGAATAGTATCTTTCCAACCAAACTTTGCTAAATGATAAGCAACAGAACAACCTGCAACTCCTCCACCAATGACAACTACTTTAGCGCTGTTTGGTAGCGACTTTTCCATTAGATTAATTTTTTATTGCCTCATGAGGTGAAACAAATTCATGACCAAAAACATCAGCTACAGCTTTGTAAGTAACTTGTCCTTTGTGAACATTTAAACCTGCTAAAAAGTTTTTATCTTCACCTAAAGCTTTTTGATAACCTTTGTTTGCAAGTTTTACTAAAAAAGGCAAAGTTGCATTATTTAATGCAAGTGTAGAAGTTCGTGGAACGCCACCTGGCATATTAGCTACACAATAGTGTATGACATCTTCAACAATATAAGTTGGATCTCCATGGGTAGTTGGTCTACTTGTTTCAACACAGCCACCTTGGTCAATTGCAACATCAACGATCACTGATCCTCGCTTCATAACTTTTAACATTTCTTTAGTGACTAATTTTGGAGCTTCTGCACCTGGAATTAAAACACCACCAATTAATAAGTCTGCTTCTGCTAATAATTTAGTTAAATCTATTTTATCACTTTGCTCTGGAATAATTTTATCACCAAACATTGTAACTAATTGTTTTAATCTTGCTTC
>LIBV01000139.1 GCA_001438335.1 Pelagibacteraceae bacterium BACL5 MAG-120820-bin39 | reverse complement strand
GATCATGGGAAGCATGATGAATTAATGAATAAGTCTGAAATGTACAAAAACTTTTATGAAAAACAAATACAAAAGTGATGGTATTTTTAATATATCAACTAATTTTAATTTTAATAATACTTATTTCACCTCTTATAATTCTCTACAGAATTTTAAAAAATAAAGAGGATAGTGTAAGATTTAGAGAAAAATTTTGTTTTTTTTCAAAATCTAGGAAATCTGGAAAACTAATCTGGTTTCACGCATCAAGCGTGGGTGAACTTATGAGTATTTTGCCAATTATAAATTATTATGAAAATAAAAAAAATATTAATCAAATTTTAATTACTTCCACCACATTAAGTTCAGCAAAAATATTAAAAAAAATAAAATTAAAAAAAACTATTCATCAGTTTTTTCCTTTAGATTTAATTTTTTTTTCAAGAATATTTTTAAATTACTGGAAACCCTCAATGGCAATATTTGTAGAGTCTGAAATTTGGCCCAGTATGTATAAATTTATAAATAAAAGAAAAATTCCGCTAATCCTTCTTAATGCAAGAATAACTAAAAAGACATTTAATAGATGGTATTTCTTTAAAAAATATTCACTTTCAATTTTTAAAAATATTTCAGCTTCATACCCACAAAATATAGAAACAATTAATTATCTTAAAAAATTAAAAGTTAAAATAATAAAATATATTGGCAATTTAAAATTTATTGGAAATCCTTACGAAAATAAAAAAGAGTTTGAAAAAACTTTAAAATCTAGATTAAAAAAACATTTAATTTGGGTAGCAGCTAGCACTCATGATAATGAAGAAATACTTTGTGCAGAAGCACACATGATTTTAAAAAGAAAATTTAAAAATCTAATTACAATTATTATTCCTAGACATATCAATAGAGTAGATAAAATTTTTTCTGATTTAAAAAAAAAGAACTTAAACATTGCACTTCATAGTTCAGGCGCAAAGGATCTCAAAAATGTCGATATTTATTTAGTAGATGAATATGGATTGTCTGAGAATTTTTATAAAATTTCTAAAACTGTTTTTTTAGGAGGATCTTTAATTAATAGAGGTGGCCAAAACCCACTTGAACCAGCCAGATATGGAGCAAGGATTTTATCAGGCAAAAATACTAAAAATTTTGTGGATATTTATAAATTTTTAAAATCATTGGGTATATCCATGGTAGTTAATAACCCAATCGATATAGCAAAATCTATTGTTTTTAAGTCTAACAAAAATGGTGGTGAAAAAATTAAAATACTTGGAAATGAAATTTTAAGGAAAACTACTATTGAAATAGATAAAGTATTAAACAATGCAATTAAAAAAGCCTGAATTTTGGGATTATAAAAAACCAAACCTAATATCATGGCTTCTGTTCCCAATATCAAAGCTGGTTGAAGTATACTCATCTTTTTTTTTAAACAAAAAAAAAAATAATTTTAAAATTAAAACTATTTGTATTGGTAATATTTATATAGGTGGCACAGGCAAAACATCACTGGCTATCACAATTAATGAAATTTTAAAAAAAAATAAATTTAGAACTTGTTTTATTAAAAAATTTTACTCTAACCAAGATGATGAACAAAAAATATTGCAACAAAATGGTAGAGTTTTTTTAGAAAAAAAAAGATTTGATAGTTTAAAAATTGCTGAAAATGAAAAATATCAATATGCTATTTTCGATGATGGTTTGCAAGATCATTCTATTGATTATGATTTTAAATTAGTTTGCTTCAATACTATAAATTGGATTGGAAATGGAATGGTAATTCCTGCTGGACCATTAAGAGAAAATATTAAAAATCTTAAACAGTATAATTATGTGTTTTTGAATGGAAATTTAGAAAATTTAGATTTTATAAAAAAAGAAATTTTTTCTTTAAACCCAAAAATACAAATAATGATAGGAGAATATATACCAACCAATTTAAATGAATTTAATTTCAATGAAAATTATTTAGCTTTTTCAGGAATAGGTAATCATGAAACTTTTATAGCTATGTTAAAATCAAACAAATTTAAAATAGTTAAACATATCGAGTATCCCGATCATTACAAATATTCTAAAAATGATATTAAAGAATTACTTAAAATTTCAAAGAAATTAAATTGTAAAATAATTACAACAGAAAAAGATTTTCTTAGATTAGAAGAAGAAAATATTAATGAAATTAAATTTGTCAAAACAAAACTAA
>LIBV01000138.1 GCA_001438335.1 Pelagibacteraceae bacterium BACL5 MAG-120820-bin39 | reverse complement strand
TGATAACAATTTTATTTCTGCATTACTAATTCTTTTGGGCTCAACCTGTTATGTAGTTGGAGGTGTATTAACACTTAAAATTAGCAAAAAAAGAAATGAAAATGTAACAGGTTCAATTTTAATTTGGGCTATAATAATTTTATTACCATTAGTGAGTTTCATCGAAAAACCATGGCAAAGTATTCCAAGATTAGACTCTACTATTTCTGTAATATATCTTGGAGTTGTTTCGACAGGTATAGCTTGGTTACTAAGATTTAGAATTTTAAAAAATAATGGCTTAATATTTCAATCACAAGTTTCTTATTTAATACCAATATTTGGAACTATTTTAAGTTATATTTTTTTAAAAGAACTAATTACTACCAAAGTATTGGTTTCTTTAATTGCCGTTGTAATAGGTATCTATTTCGTAAAAAAAGGTGATAAGAAAAAAATTATTTAAGCTTTGCTAATTGCTCAATATGAGCTGGTCGTGTTTCGCAACAACCACCAAGTATAGTTGCACCCATACTCTTAAATTTATTTGCTAATTCAGCTAATTTAATTGGATTAAGATCATCTCTTTTCCCAAGAAATTCATTAGGATTTCCTCTACTTTTTTTATAATTAGCTGTGTATCCTTCTTTTGGAGCTGTTGTTTGAAAAGCATTAAATTTAAATCCATAGGGAACATTAAGCTCTTTTAATTGATCTGCATTTAATTCATAATTTTCAGGACTAACGCAAGACAACATTATTCCCAATAAATTGGGATTACTTGCAAATATTTTAAAATCTGAAATTTTTTCTCCACTTGGCAAAGTGGTACCCTCAGAAATATGAACACCTAATAAATAAGGTTTATTAAATTTTTCAACAGCTTTTATAGCAATATCAAACTCTCTTACACTACTTAAAACATCAAAATAATAGAAATCAACATAGGGATTTAAAATTTCTGCCATATCAGAAAAATTAGATAGAATATCTTTTTCATCTCTTAGATCTGCTTGATATGTTAAGAGTTGAGGAGGTAAGCTTCCACCAACAAATATATTAGGATAAATTTTTTTAATTTCATGAGCAATTTCACCAGCTTTACTAACTAAGTATTCAAATTTTTCCTCAATATCATTTTCTGCTAACCTAATTCTTCTTGTTGTAAAAGTATTAGTGATAATTATCTCTGCTCCAGCCTTAACAAAATCTTTATGTATTTCATATATCAATTTATGGTAATCTTCATTTAATATTGCGTTTGCACTCCATAAAGTTCCATTAGATTTCATACCTCTTGCAAGAAGCTCTTGGCCCATTCCTCCATCTAGAATTCTAGTTTTTTTAAAAAAATTTATATCCATAATATTTTATTTTTTATAAATAATTTTGCTATTAAATGAAAAAGATCTTCTCTCACCATCTTTATTAAAAGGATAAGCCGTATGCATCAAATAATTGGGGAATAATATTAAATCCCCAACAGTGGGTACGACATTGTAAATACTTTTGCTAAGAAAAGCTTTTTGTCCATTGATAAAATCAATTGTTCCATTTGTTTTAATTTTTTTTCCTTTTAGTAATTTATTTTTAGTCATGTCTTTAGGTAATTTAATATATCCAACACCAGACAGATCTCCTTCATGGTAGTGTATGGGGTTGTACTCACCCTTAAATTGTCTTACGACCCATAGGTTTAAAATGTCTATTTTTTTTATGTTTTTTATACCTTCTTTATTTAAAAACTTTTTTATTATTTTTTTTAAATAGGGTGCATAATTTTTATCTACATATTTTTTTGAAAAATTAACTTCATTATTAATCTGACTAGCTAGTTTAGAGCTATAGTCTTTCTTTTTAGTTCTTGAAATGCCATCAAATTCTTTATTTAGTTTATTAATAAAGTCTTTAGAGATCCTAGATCTTCCAATAGATGGACCAAATGGTTTTAAGTTTTTCATTGTAATGATTGAATATCTTAAAATTTTATTTAATCAACTTTATCATAATATTTTAAAACCCATTCTAATAGCTACAAAAATAACTAAGCATGCAGTAACCAATGCTAGAGTTCTATTTGAAAAAATTTTTAGGTTAATATAGTTCCCAATTTGTCCACCTATTAGAACAGCAAGAAATAGTAACCAGTAATTTAAGATTTGATCAAAAACATAATCTTTTGTTAATTGTCCAATAACCCCAGATATAGAGTTTATAAGTATAAAGAAAGAGG
>LIBV01000137.1 GCA_001438335.1 Pelagibacteraceae bacterium BACL5 MAG-120820-bin39 | reverse complement strand
TAGAAGAAGTAATTTATTTAAATATGTCTTTTGAGGAAGCTTCAAAATTTATCGTATCCGCAGGAACTTCAACTAAAAATTAAGCGATATCATTAATTATATCAGCTTGATCATATAATTTCATCAATGTTTTAAATTTGCTTATATCTTCATTATTATTTTCTATACGTCTCATTTCTTTTTCGGCTAAAAGAAATAAATCAGCATTTTGAACTGGATCAGCAAGTCTAAAATTTTTAATACCACTTTGTTTAAAACCAAGAATATCACCAAAACCTCTGAGTTTCATATCTTCTTCAGAAATAATAAATCCATCTGTTGAACTTTTTAAAATATTGAGTCTTTTTTTTGCATTCTCACTTAAATTTGATTTAAACATTAATATACAGGTTGATTGTTTTTGACCTCTACCAACTCTTCCACGTAATTGATGCAATTGAGATAATCCAAATTTATTAGCATTCTCAATAATAATTACATTTGCATTAGGAAAATCAATACCAACTTCAATAATAGTAGTGGAAACTAAAATTTTAAATTCATTTTTTAAGAATCTATTTAAAATTTTATCTTTTTCATCAATATCAGTTTTGCCATGTAGTAAAGCTGTTTGATTTGGAAAAATTTTATTTAAAAATTCAAATTTTTTTACAGCAGATGTGTGGTCTACTTTTTTTGATTCTTCAATTAATGGACAAACCCAAAAAACTTGATTTCCGTTATGAATTTCTTTTTTGATAAATCTAATTATTTCGTCAATTTTGCTTTCAGGTTTAGTATAAGTAATAACTTCTTTTCTAGCTTTAGGTTTTTCTTTTATTATGGAGATATCCATATCTCCATAAATAGTCATAGTTAAAGTTCTTGGAATTGGAGTAGCTGACATTAATAAAACATCACAATTATCACCCCCTTTATCCGAAAGCATTTTTCTTTGATTAACTCCAAATTTATGTTGTTCATCTATAATAATTAATCCTAAATTTTTAAATAAAATTTTTTTTTGAAAAATTGCATGTGTACCAAAAATAATATCAATTTTATTTTCGCTTAATTTTGTAACGATATTCTTTTTAATTTTTGGTTCTGACTTACTGGACAATAATTCTATATTGATTTTATGTGTAAATAGATTTTTAGCTAAATTATAATGCTGTCTTGCTAAAATTTCAGTAGGGGCCATTACAGCAACTTGAAAACCTGAATTAACAGTATTTAGTGCCGCTAGTAATGCCACAATGGTTTTACCACTACCCACATCACCCTGAAGTAATCGAAACATTTTAGTAGATGATCTTAAATCAGTATTAATTTCTTCAAGAGTTTTGTTTTGATCATTAGTTAAATTAAATTGTAATTTATTAATAATTTGTTTTTGAGAGTCTAAATTAAATATTTTATTCTTTTTTTTGATTTTTTTTATTTTTTTTCTAATTTCAGAATTAACTAAAAATGTTGAAAATATTTCATCAAACGCTAATCGCTCGTAATAATCAGTTTTACTTTTGCCTACATTTTCTGGTTTATGAAGCTCAATTATTGCATTGTTCCAATTAATCCCATTAAATCTTTTTAAAATTAAATTGCTATGCCATTCATTTAAGGTTGGAAGGTTTTTAATTATTTGATTGATTATATTATTGTAAATTTTTTCACTAATTCCCTCTGTTAATGAATATTTATTATGTTTTGTTTTTATTATACTGGAGTCTTCGGATACATAAGTGGGGTTAGTAATTTGATATCTATTTCTAAAATAACCAATCTTACCACTTAATGTTATTTCCTTTCCTAGCGGTAATATTTTTTTTATATAACCTTCATAACCATTAAAAAAAATGCAATCAATGTCACCTGTATCGTCTTTACAGGTTACTTTATTTGGTAAATTTCTTATTCGAGGAAAAGAGTATTTATTAGGAACTATTGTTACAGTCTGAATTTCTCCTATTTTTAAATCCTTAATTTTTGATGATTGAGATCTATCTATGAAAGACTTGGGTAAACGCCATAATAAATCAAATATTGTATTTATTTTCTTTTTTTTTAATAAACTTGAGGTTTTTTTACCAACGCCCTTTAATAAAGTTAGATCCGAAAGTAGATAATTAGATGTATTTTTATTAACCATGTTCATCTAATATATTCTAATAATGAATGACGATATAGATAATTTAAAAAAAAAAATTTTATACAGATCCTCATATAGAGGGACAAAAGAAATGGATAAACTTTTAGGAAGCTTTACCAAAATACATATTGATCAATTAAATAAT
>LIBV01000136.1 GCA_001438335.1 Pelagibacteraceae bacterium BACL5 MAG-120820-bin39 | reverse complement strand
AAACTATAGAAAAATGTATTGATAGTGAAATTAATAATGCTCATAAAAACAAACCTTCACAGATTTGGTTTAAATTAAATTCTTTAGTTGATAGTAAAGTTATAGATAAACTTTATGAAGCGTCATGTGCTGGGGTAAAAATATATTTATTTATAAGAGGGATTTGTTGCTTAAAACCCGGTGTTAAAGGATTATCAGAAAATATAATTGTTAAAAGTATTATTGGTCGTTTTTTAGAACATTCAAGGATTTATTGTTTTGCTAATGGGAAATTAATGCCAAGTAGAAAAGCTAAAGTTTTTATTTCTTCTGCAGATATGATGCCAAGAAATCTTAACCGAAGAGTTGAATTATTAATACCAATAGAAAACAAAACAGTTCATGAGCAAGTTTTAGATCAAATCATGGTTGCTAATTATTTGGACAATGTACAAAGTTGGCAATTAGATTCATTTACAAATTATAATAAGGTAAAATATAATAATAATGATTCTTTTTCGGCACATGAATATTTTATGAACAATCCAAGTTTATCTGGAAGAGGTAAATCTAAATTAAAGTTTAAACCAAAAAAACTTCAACTTTTAAAAATTAAAAAATGAAAAGTTTAAACCATGAAATAAAATATAATATTGATCTTGAAACTTCTAAGATATCAATAATTGATATTGGTTCAAATTCGATAAGAATGCTTATTTATGAAAATTTTAATTATTCAAGAGTGCCTTTTTTTAATGAAAAAGCAGTATGTGAGCTTGGAAAGAATTTAGATAAATCAAGAAAATTAAATAATAAAGGTAAGGAATATGCCCTTAAAGTATTAAAAAGATTTTCAGAAATTTTGAATGTCTCGCAAATAAAAAATGTAAGAATTATTGCTACAGCAGTATTAAGAGAAGCTATTGATGCAAAAGATTTTATCAGAGAAGTTGAGAATTTATTTAATACAAATTTAAAGATTTTATCAGGTAACGAAGAAGCAGAATATACTGCAGAAGGGGTCAAAGTTGGTTTTAAAAATGTAGATGGTCTAGTTGCAGATTTAGGTGGCGGAAGTTTAGAATTAACAAATGTAGAGAATAACATAATTACCAACAAAACATCTTTACCAATTGGTGTTTTGAGATTAATGAATAATCCTCTCATTAAAAAAGCAAATTTAAGCAAATATATTAAAAAACTTTTTAAAGATGAAAAGTGGCTATCTAAAAAAAATTTTAACAACTTATACTTAGTCGGTGGTACATGGAGGGCATTGTTTAAATTACATTTAATCGAAAATAATCATCCTGTACATATTATCCATCAATATTCAGTTGAACGTAAACAATTATATCCATTTATAAATAAGATTGCTTCTTTCAACAAATCAAAATTAAAAACTGTTGAGTATATATCTAAATCAAGAACACCTTACTTACCATATGGCTCTATAATTCTTGATGAAATCATAAATTTAATTAATCCAAGAAATGTTTTGTGCTCTATTAGTGGTATCCGAGAAGGTGCATTAGCAATTGAATATTTTAAAGATTTTTCGCAAGATCAAATTTTTAATAATTCCCTCAATTATCTAGCATTTAAAAGAGGTGATTTAGCTAATAATTACAAAAGATATTACGATTTTTTAAAACCAATTTTTGATGACAATGATCATTTTAATAATGAACTGTTAAACTTAGCATGTGTTTTAAGTCATATGGATTGGGGACTTGGAGCATTTCAGAAAGCAGAATTAGTTTTTAACGAAACTATTAATACCCCTTTATTAAGGCTAAATCATAGCGATCGAATTAAGTTGGCCTTATCTTGTTATTGGAGGTATTGCAGCATTAAATACAATCCTCAAATTGAATTTCTGAAATTTTTAAATAATAACGAGATATATGCATGTAAACAAATAGGTGCAGCTCTTCGCTTTGCTCATACACTTACATCTATATCAACAATTTTCTTAGAAGAATTTAAACTATATAAAAGAGGTAATTCATTATTTTTAAAGATACCTTTCGATCACCAAGAAATGATATCAAAACAAGTAACCAAAAGATTTAAGACTTTATCTAAAGAAATGTTTTTAGAACCAAGAGTACTATACTCAAAATAATTCGAACTTTCACTCTTTACTAATCTTTACAACTTAAAATTGAGTTTTAATAAATAATTCAAATTTCTTTAATATTTACTTAGTCCTTATGTAACATTTCAAATTTAAATATGTATTTGAAAGGAAAATTATGAAAAAATTAAAAAAAACTGAATATCACAATTTATCAATTGATGAATTTGATGAAATAAACAA